>JAIMBU010000587.1 GCA_023511325.1 Gorillibacterium sp. | reverse complement strand
CATTTATGGCATTCAGTGGCTACCGACAGCTCCTTATATGAATTACCTTGGTTTACGTCCCGATGCCGCGGCGAGAACCTACAATGCGTTCAAAGCAGATAAAGGCGGGGCTGAGACGGGCTGGTATCATATCATCTGGCCGTTCGAGGCACTCAGCAACCCTCAGAATGCATTGTCTAAATGGGATCCGGTCAAAATTGCAAATGATGATAATAATGGTAAAAAAGAATGGGCGAACACCTATTGGTTCCTGCATGCCATGGATGCTTTCGGTAGCCGCTCAACGGATATATGGTCCTCCAACTGGTCCACTTATCAAGTGTTTATAAAGAACGGAATCTATACAGCTAATATCTGGAACCCTACAGACGAAACCAAATACGTCGTTTTCCGCAATGCCGGAGGGAATATAGTAGGCACGATAACCGTTACTCCCAAGAAAACAGTTGCAGCCAACCCGGTCAACGGTATCCAGCCGCCGAACGCAAATGATCAGGCTGCCGCACCGACCTTCAGTCCGGTTGGTGGAACCTACGCTTCTGCTCAATCTGTAGGAATCGCAAGCACGACAGCAGGAGCAACCATCCGTTACACAACAGATGGAAGTGAGCCAACCACAGCATCGGCCAAATATGTATCGCCTATTATGGTAGCCCAGAATACGACGATCAAAGCCAAAGCATCTAAGGATCTCATGAAGGATTCTACAATTTCAAGCGCCATTTACGTAATCAATGTTGTCAACCAAGTGGTGCAGCCGGTGATAACTCCTGTGACGGGGACCTACACGGAAGCTCAGAACGTAACAATCACCAGCAGCACGATAGGAGCAACCATCCGTTACACGACAGACGGTTCGACGCCTACGTCAACCAGTGGCACTGTTTATTCGGGCCCTTTCAACGTCCCGGTGACGGCTACTGTCAAGGCGATTGCCTATAAGTCGGGAATGACCGACTCTCCCGTAGCTTCGGCGATTATCACGATCAGCGCAAGCAGTGCCAACCTGGCCTTGGGTAAAACGGCCAGTGCATTTACCTATCAGGGAGGCAACACGGCAGCCGCAGCTTTTGACGGCAGCGTATCGACCCGCTGGGAATCGGAAGCCAGCGATCCGCAGTGGATTCAGGTAGACCTCGGATCGAGCTACAGTATTACAGGTGTTAAGCTGAACTGGGAGACTGCAGCAGGCAAAGACTACAAGATCCAAGTATCCACTGACAACGCCACCTGGAGTGATGCCTACACCAAGACAGGCGGATTAGGTGGGATCGAAAATAACACCTTCAATACTCCCGTACCAGGCCAGTACGTTCGATTGTCCGGTACGGCAAGAACAACAGGTTACGGCTACTCCCTCTGGGAGTTTGAAGTCTATGGCTCGCCAGTGACGAATCAGGTGGCAACACCTGTATTCAGCCCGATAGGCGGAGCGTTTACTTCAGTGCAGACCGTAACTCTGACTAGCGCAACACCTGGTGCCATCATCAAATATACGACGGATGGAACAATCCCAGCTTCTAATTCTGCCACTTACAGCAGTCCGCTCACGGTATCCAGTACGAGTGTTGTCAAAGCGATTGCGGTCAAATCCGGCATGACCGACTCAGCTGTAGCGACTAGCACTTATACGATCAATTTGTCGTCAGGCAGTGCTGTTCCCGGCAAGATTGAAGCAGAAAGCTACACTGCTATGAACGGTATTCAGACAGAAGAGTGTTCTGAGGGAACCCAGAACATAAGCTACACTGACGGCGGGGACTGGATGGACTATACAGTAACTGTTGAAGCGGCTGGTACCTACACAGTCGAATTCCGGTTGGCGAGTCCCTACAATAATACACAGCTTCAGTTAATGAAAGGCACCACAGTATTAGCCACAGTTACGACACCCAATACAGGAAGCTTCCAAACTTGGCAGACCGTGTCTGCTACCGTAACCTTAAGTGCAGGAACTCAAACCCTACGAGTTTATGGCGTGACCAACGGGTGGAACTTCAACTACATGAACTTCAGATAAAGTAAGAACAGCAATGGAATGTCATGCTAAGCTTTTGGATACCATTGAAACTGTTATACTGTTAAAAAATGTAAAACAAACCTCCATTCTCATGGAGGTTTGTTTGATAATAACACGGCTTAGCCTATACGGTTAAGCCGTGTTATCCTTTGTCGCCGTATGGCTGTATTTTCTCCAGCCATCGCTTTTTAAACCTAATGTCATTTCATCAGTCTTCGTCAAATACCCATTATCCAGGGATAAATACCAAAAGTAAAATCTATCACCAAAATTTATAGGCTTCCCAGAAAATGACGTTTATTGTCATGATAAAACCGGCAATACCCGTCTGTGCTTCCATGAAAACCTCCAACACTATAAAGTTATATCCTCAAAGGATGAATACAGACTAATCATATTCTAGACAACTGCCTTTGTAAGTGAACTATCTTTATAATATCGTGTCGGTTTTTGTCCTCTTTTTCATAATCTAGATCCCTTTTAACTTGAGTATATTCTCTGTTCCCCATTAAAAAATAAGACCCACCTGTTTTGGCGGGCTTGTCTGTTATCCTGTTACGTCCTCACAAGTTAACCATGATAATTTCTTAAAATGCACTGCACGACACAGTCCATTCTGTAATCAAGCAAGTGGCCGTAGGGATATAGCGCATGTTGATTCAGTGTCGCCAGAAAAGACGATGGGCGTTCATATCCGATGATCGCACTAAACGGATTGCCGTTATCGTAAAGACAAACTCGGAACGGTACGTACAAGCTGGCCCGAATATCGATGGTAAGTATAGGCTCGGCCACGACTCCGTTGCCAACGAGATACAGAACGCTTTTTTTAATGCCATTATGAAGTGAGGTTAACCGTCCCTGATCCACATGGGAGAAAATCATAAGTCCATGGGGACCTGCCATGCGTTGAAAGGCTTTCTCCACCTTCTCCCAAGGTGCTTTTTCCTCAATGAGCGCAGTTTCGACGACCGGATCCCACCGTCCCATTTCTCTCTCGAATGCCGCTACAAGAGCTTCATAGCTCAGACCAGAAGGGATGTCCTCGCGAATAGTCGATGTACAGCTAACCATTTTGTATGGACT
>JAIMBU010000586.1 GCA_023511325.1 Gorillibacterium sp. | reverse complement strand
TTTTAACGCATTCGATTTGCTCATGAACAAGAAGTTTTCTCAAACAGGGTGGAGCGAAACTATAAATTCTCTTAGTAAAGCCATGATTCCAACAATTGTTGGAATCATGGCTTTTGATTAATTCAGTTAACAGAAATGTGAGTATATTCAAGAAACAAGTGAGGATTTTGTATTCTATGGTGATAAATCGATTGTTATTATTATGTATGTGTTAACAGAAGCAACAAAAAGGAGAGGGTTATTTAAAATGAAAAGAACTTTAAAAGCAATTCCACTCATGCTCGTTGTTTTGATGCTAACAGTCGTTATCTCGGCTTGCGGCAATAGCAGCAAGGTTGAGGTAGGAATCGTATTGCCTACCAAAGATGAGCAGAGATGGATTCAAGACGAACAAAGATTTACCGATGCTTTAAAGGATGCAAAGCACTCCTCGGAAATTTTGTTTAGCCAAGGTTCTTCCGCTAAAGAAAAAGAAAACGTAGATGCTTTGATTGCTAAAGGTATTAAAGTATTGATCATCTGCCCTCAAGATGGCGACGCAGCAGCTGCTGCCATAGAATCTGCTAAAAAAGCAGGCATCAAAGTCATCTCCTATGACCGTTTGATCACGAATACAGATGCAGTTGACTACTATGTAACTTTTGACAGCATTGCTGTAGGTAAAGCTCAAGCTCAATACCTGGTTGACCACGCTAAAGGCAATGGCCAACCGTTGTACCTGTACGCTGGTGCAGCAACTGACAACAATGCCTTCCTGTTCTTTGAAGGCGCTTGGTCCGTACTGCAGCCTAAAATTGCTGATGGCACCTTCAAAATTGCTAACTCCAGCGAAGCCGTTGCCCTGCAAGGAACTGCTAAACTGGCCCGCGAAGAACAAAGCAAAATCATCAGCCAGGTTACCACGAGCTGGGAACCAAGCGAAGCTAAAAATAAGGCTCAAACTCACTTGACAGCTGCTTCTGCCGATCTTAAGGGAGATGTTGCCATCTTGGCTCCAAACGATGGCACTGCTCGTGCAATCGCTGATGTTTTCGCTTCCGACAAAGCCGTAACCAGCTATGTAGTTACCGGACAGGATGCTGAGAAAGCTTCCGTCCAGTACATCATTGACGGCAAGCAATCGATGACCGTATTCAAGGATGTTCGTACGCTTGTTAAAGACTCCATTACAATGGCACTTGCCCTTCTCGATGATAAAACTCCTGAAACAACCGGTATTAACAACAATGGTAAAAAAGATGTGCCAGCAAAACAAACAGACGTTATCGTAGTTGACAAAGAAAATGTTCAATCTGCACTGATTGATTCCGATTACTACAAAGCAGACGACTTCAAAAGTAAATAATCACACAAACCTATAGATGGACGGAGTAGTGATAGATGCGTCTATCACTACTCCGTTATTCTACGACTTGTTTTGTTAAGGAGCGCAATATAATGATGAATCCATACATTTTAGAAATGAACAACATTTCCAAAGAGTTTACTGGCGTTAAGGCGCTTTCCAATGTAAATTTTAAAGTAAACCGCGGCGAGATCCATTGCTTGATCGGCGAGAATGGTGCGGGTAAGTCAACACTGATGAAGGTGCTAAGTGGCGTTTATCCACATGGAACCTATTCAGGTGATATCGTATTTGAGGGAAATATTCAAAATTTCGCCAAAATAAGCGATAGCGTAAAGACGGGAATCGCCATTATCTATCAGGAGCTTGCCTTGTTTCCCGACCTCACTGTATACGAGAATATTTTTGTAGGGAACGAAGTGCAGAAGGGTTCATTGGTGGATTGGAATCTTACCATTTCCAAAGCGAAGGAAATGCTTAAGATGGTCAAACTAAATGTAAACCCAGAGGTTTTGATCAAGGATCTGGGCGTCGGCAAACAACAGCTTGTGGAAATTGCCAAAGCACTGAGTAAGGATGTAAAGTTGCTCATTCTAGATGAACCAACGGCTGCACTCAACGAGGCCGAGAGCAATAACCTGCTCCAACTGCTGAGAGAATTAAAAAGCCAAGGAATTACTTCCATCATGATCTCGCACAAGCTCAAAGAAGTGATAGCGATAGCGGACCAAATTACCGTTCTTCGCGATGGCCGCACGATTTGTACACTAGATGCTGCCAAAAATGAGATATCGGAAAGTGTCATTATTAAGCATATGGTTGGCCGCGAAATTGATGATATCTACCCCAAGAGAACGGATCAGACATTCGGCGATAAAGTGCTTGAAGTGAAGAATTGGACGGCATATGATTCTCAGCTTGGTCGGGAAGTCGTAAAGGACGTTAACCTCCATGTGAAAAAAGGGGAAATTGTCGGTATTGCTGGCTTAATGGGCTCTGGACGTACAGAGCTGGCACAGAGCATATTTGGCAATCCAAAATCCTATAGAGTGCACGGTGAATTATTTGTTAATGGTGCCAAAAAAACATTTAAGAATCCCAAGGATGCAATCAATGCGGGAATCGCCTATGTAACGGAAGACCGCAAGGGTGATGGGTTGTTCTTAATTCAGGATATCAAGCAAAATATTTCAGCTGCCAATCTTCGTGGTATTTCTTCCCATGGAGTCATCAACACTAATGAAGAAGTAAAGATATCCAACGAATACAAAAGCTCCTTAAACATCAAGGCGCCTTCAGTTGAACAGCTGGTTGGTAATTTGAGCGGCGGGAACCAGCAGAAAGTATCCTTGGGGAAATGGTTGTTCGTCAACCCCAGCTTGCTTATTCTGGATGAACCTACGCGAGGTATCGACGTGGGAGCTAAATTTGAAATTTATACCATCATGAACAAATTGATCAACCAGGGTATGAGCATCATCATGATCTCATCTGAATTGACGGAAGTATTAGGTATGAGTGATCGCGTTTATATCATGGCTGAGGGCAAAATAAAGGGTGAACTAGCCGCTCATGAAGCGGACCAAGAAAAAATAATGAAGCTTGCGACGCAATAGGAGGAAGACTGGTGAAACTACTTAACGAAGCAAAATCGTTGATCAAGGTGAACATTCGAGATTATGGGATGTATATTGCTTTATTTGTCATCATGGCAACATTCTCGATCATGACAAATGGATTGTTTATGTCATCGCGGAATATTAGTAATC
>JAIMBU010000585.1 GCA_023511325.1 Gorillibacterium sp. | reverse complement strand
GATCGGTCGAAGTCGAATATCACGAAGAAGATAATAGGGCTGATTTGCCGTTGTTTCTTTAATTCAAACAACCGAATGATTGTCCAGATCGCTTTCTTATCCAGCCTGAATGGCTGGGTGAGTGGCGATTTTTTGCGTTAAATCTATTGCACCCTTTCGATGATTCAGGTATAGTTTAAATGTAAATGTTTTTCTTAATATTGAGATGTGATATGAAAATAATTTTCGGAGGATGAGCGCTTGAATCTGTTAAATGCCATACGCGAAGCCCAAAGCGGTCTGAACCCGAAGGAACGAGAAATTGCTGCTTTTCTGCTGGCAAACACACAGGAAGCGGTACAAATGACGATCACTGAGCTTGCTGAGCGTTCAGGGGGAAGCACAGCGTCTGTCTCACGTTTTTGCCGCTTGTTCCATATATCTGGGTATCCTAAATTTAAGATGAAATTGGCCGCAGATTTACTGCAAATCTCTACCCCTTCACCACAAGCTTATCAGGATATCGTAGCAGGTAATTCCTTAGAACGGATTGCATCTGCCGTAGAAGCCAATCACATTCGGGCAGCATCAGAAACAAATCGTGTGCTTGATCTCAAAGAGGTCCAACGAGCAGTCGATGTCCTCAACAACGCTCATCGAATCGATCTTTATGGGATTGCTACCTCTGGTATTGTTGCCCAAGATTTCCAGCAAAAACTGGTGAGAATCGGTAAGCATGCGGTGATGTTCTCTGATTCGCACATGCAGCTGACATCTGCCGCTACTTTATCTCCTTCCGATGTAGCAATCGGCATCTCCTATTCAGGGGAAACTCCAGAGACGCTTAAAGCATTACGTTCTGCCGCAGAAAGTGGTGCTACCACCATTTCCCTGACAAGATTTGGACCAAGCAAGCTAGCTTCGTTAGCCTCTATCCGCTTATTTGCTTCTAATATGGAGGCAGGATTACGTCGAGGAGACATGGCCTCGAGAATCGCCCAACTCCATGTACTGGATATTGTATTTACCGCTATGGTTAGCTCGCGGTTTGAAGAATATGTACCACGTCTAGAGAAATCTTTTCAAGTTGTTAAAACCAATACAGGTAAAGAGGAGCATCATTCATGAACATCCATATTTTCGACTCACAGGAAAAGCTTAATCAGGCCGGTGCTGGCATTATCATCGGTACAGTTCAAACCAAACAACGAGCGATTCTTGGTCTGGCAACTGGAAGTACCCCAACAGGTATCTATGAGGAAGTGGTTCGTGAATACAATCGTGGACTCGTCAGCTTTCGTAAGACAACGACCTTCAACCTAGATGAATACGTTGGTCTTCCTGTCGGTCACCCAGAGAGCTATCTCGTGTATATGCAGCAGCATCTTTTTAACTTTATTGACATACCCGCAGAGCAAATTCATATTCCCGATGGAAGTCTAGAGGATACGCTTGCCGAGTGTAAACGTTATGATGAATTACTTGCCGACGCTGGCCAAATTGATCTCCAACTACTTGGCATCGGACATAATGGTCATATTGGCTTCAACGAGCCCGATCACGCGTTGCTTCGGGAGACCCATGCTGTAACCTTGCGTGAAGAAACACGTCAAGCGAATGCTATTTATTTTGATTCGATGGATGAGGTTCCTGCTCAAGCGATCACGATGGGAATGGGTGCCATCTTAAAGGCAAAGACGATTTTGCTTGTTGTACGTGGAGCAGAAAAAGCGGAGATTATTCACAAAGCGCTGACAGGTCCAATTACAACAGCGATCCCTGCCTCCCTTCTGCAAACACACCCTTCACTGGTTGTCCTGATGGATTCTGAGGCTGGGAGGTTGTTCCAAACATGAGTAAAGAGCAAGTGCTTAACGAATCTAATGATGTGCGCATTGTAAATGCTCGGATTGTCACACCCGAAGGCATTATCGAGAACGGTTCCCTTTTGCTTAGAGAAGGACGTATTGTTGAAATCGTAGGAGTCGGTAAGACTGCTGCTCCTGCCGATAAGACAACAACTCAAATCGATGCTGCTGGTGGATGGGTATTGCCTGGGTTTATCGATATTCATGTTCACGGTGGTATGGGCTATGAGTTTATGGATGCAACGCATGTTGCCTTTGACACGATTACCCGTTTCCATATGCAGCAAGGTACAACGTCCATGCTGGCAACAACGGTAACAGCCTCAAAGCTGGATTTGGAGCGTGTAATGGAACAGGTGAGTGCTTATCAAGCAACGACCATGCCCTATGCTCAGCTTGCCGGTGTTCATTTGGAAGGCCCCTCGATTAATGCCAAATGGAAGGGTGCTCAGAATGAGCAATATATCGTTCTGCCCAAGCTGGAGTGGTTGCAGGAATGGGTCGAAGCCTATCCTGGCCTCATTCGAATTCAAACCTTGGCACCTGAGCAAGAGGGCGCTATCCCTTATATCAAATGCTTAGTGGATCATGGGATTGTCGCCGCCGCAGGACATACAGGTGCTACTTACGACCAAGTGGAAACAGCTGTGGAAGCTGGACTGAGCCATGCTGTACACACCTTTAACGCCATGCTTGGTCTGCACCATCGGGAGCCAGGCACACTTGGAGCCGTGTTGACGGATGATCGGATTATGGCCGAGGTTATCGCGGACGGACATCATGTTCATGTCGTGGGCGTCAAGCTGCTGATGAAGCAAAAAGGTGCTGCTGGTGTTGTACTGATTACTGATGCGATATCTGCAGCGGGTCTCGGAGATGGAGATTTCTCTCTTGGCGGCTTACCTGCTTTCGTCAAAGATGGCGTTGCTCGATTAAAGGATGACGGTGCACTTGCCGGTAGTACGCTGACGATGATCAATGCTTTTCGTTATGCGGTCAACCAAGCAGGAGCTTCCATTCACGATGCAAGTCAGATGGCAAGCGGCAATCCTGCTCGTGTCATCGGCATTGAGTCGATCACTGGATCACTAGAAGTTGGCAAACAAGCCGATATTCTGCTGTTGGATGCCGATTTAAATCTACAGCAGGTTTGGATAAAAGGTAGCTCTCAGCTTAACTGATTCGTATAAAATAACAATAAAGAATCCCCTGTTCGTCATCCGTTACGTTTTCCGGAAAAGACAGGGGGTTCTTTATTGTTTGGTAT
>JAIMBU010000584.1 GCA_023511325.1 Gorillibacterium sp. | reverse complement strand
CCTTTGGACCCTTGACGATAGTCTTGTTGACCAGAGACCTTTTTCAAACTACAATAATTATTATTTAGCAATAACCCAAGGAGAATCCATATGAATGTACTAGAATTAAAAAAGGGTATTAAATGGTTAGGCGTGCAGGATCACGATATCCGCGTTTTTGACATCATCATGTATACCGAATTTGGCACTTCATACAACTCCTATCTGATTGAGGGAACAGAGAAAACCGCTTTGGTTGAAACCGTAAAGGTCAAGTTCTGGGATGAATACCTTGCGAAGCTGCAGGAGACAACGGAGCTTAGCCGCATTGATTATATCATCATGGATCATACCGAGCCGGACCATGCGGGATCTGTGGAGAAGCTGCTGGATTACATACCAGATGTAACCATCGTCGGATCGACGCTTGCGATCAAATATTTAAAGGCGATCACCAACCGGGAATTCAATTCGTTGATTGTTAATGCCAAAAGCACCCTCGATCTTGGTGGTAAAACCCTTAGCTTCATTCCCGCTCCGCTGCTTCATTGGCCGGATTCCATGTATACCTATGTCCAGGAAGATCGGGTTTTATTCACCTGTGATTCCTTTGGCTCTCATTATGCATTTAATGATGTGCTCTTGTCCAAGATCGAGAACCGCGACAATTATTATACTGCATTGAAATATTACTATGATTGCATCATGGGCCCCTTTAAATCAAGCATGCTCAGTGCGATTCATAAGATTGATCACCTCGATATCGAGATGATCTGCAACGGGCATGGCCCTGTTCTCGATCAGAACCCGCTGGATATCGTCAATCTTTGCCGCGACTGGTCGGTGGAGCAGAACCCCAATTCGCTGCCAAGCATCGTTATCCCTTACGTGTCCGTTTACGGGTATACGCAAATCATGGCCAAAGAAATCAAGCGGAGCATTGATGTGGCTTATGCAGGGAAAATCGAGGTCAGCCTATTTGATCTCACCGAAGCGGATCAAGCTGAGGTGCTGGAGAAAATCTATTGGGCAGATGGACTGCTCATCGGTTCCCCCACGATAAACGCGGACACGCTTCCGCCCATCTGGAGTTTGCTATCCCAGCTGAACCCTATTGTCCACGGTAAAAAGCATGCTAGTGTCTTTGGTTCTTATGGATGGAGCGGGGAAGGAATTAAGCACATTGAGACCCGTCTCAGCCAACTGCGCTTGAAGGTATTCCCCAGCTTAAAGGCTGTTTTCAAGCCAAGCCAGGAGGAATTATCCGAGGCCTATCAATTTGGTCAGGCGTTCGCCAAGGAAATCATGGATGACCAAACAGGACGATTCGCTGCAAAATCTGCAGAGAAAAAGGCCTAAATTTGGACACGCTAGTCGGCTTGTACATTTAGCACGGTCTCATCGTGCTATTTTGCGGTGCGAGCCACTTTTGAGGCGAATGGATTAAATTAGCACGGTCTCGTAGTGCTAAATCGTTCGTTTGCTGTGCCGCGAAGCATTTAGCACGGTCTCATCGTGCTATTCTACGATACGCGCCACTTTTGAGGCGAATGGTTCAATTTAGCACGGTCTCGTAGTGCTAAATCGTTCGTTTGCTGCGTCGCGAAGCATTTAGCATGGTCTCATCGTGCTATTCTGCCGTGCGAGCCACTTTTGAGGCGAATGGTAGATCGTAATTTGGCTGTTTCCTGAGATAACGTTACTTCATTCATCCGTGGTCTCATCTAAATGATCAATATCTTATGTTTTTGGCACCCTACGTTTACTGATAAAAAAATGGAGACTTTTTTTAAAAAACTGTTCAACGCTGCGGACTGTATAGTCGCTATTTAGGCTTCAAATCACATTGGGATAATGAAGCGGACTCAGGAGACGCTATTTAGGCAAAATCAGCTTATTAGACAAGGATTTCTGTCAATAACGTCTGCTGAGTCCGATAGCCTCCGAAACGGTTAGACTTAGAGCAGATAAGGGCTCCTGAGTCCGTTACCAGGCGGGATTTCCTTTTCAAAAAAGGCTCAGATTCAAACTCGCCTCCTTCTTCAGGAAATTTCATTGAGGCAAGTGCTGATTTCCAGATACCCATCCTTATCCTTTCTGAAATGTTAAAAGGCCTGTACTTCACGTTGCGTACACGTGAGGTACAGGCTTTCTGAACAGGTCTCTTGAACAGACTCTTTTGCGTATATTCTTGAGTAGGGATAGCGTTTTAAACATGCTTGCTGAACCTGAACATGTAAGAAAGTTTAAGCATTCCCTTTAAGCGCCAGAACACCCAATGCTAAGGAGCCACAGAGACCTGCATTATCGCCAAGTCCTGGAGGTACAATGTAGTTGGCAATGTCTTCACCAACAGCGGAATGGTTAATATAGCCCTGCAAATTCTTCTGTACCTCGGCATGAATTAAGGGGAAAAGATGCATTTGATGCATCACGCCACCGCCGAGAATGATCTTCTGCGGTGAAAGCATCAGAATGGTGTTGGTTATCGCCTGTCCAATATAGAAGGCCTCCATTGCCCAGGCTGGGTGATCGGGTAGCAACTCGCTTCCTGGTGTGTTCCAGCGGCGTTCAATTGCCGGACCGGCAGCCAGTCCTTCCAAACAGTCTCCATGATAAGGACAGAATCCAGCATAGGTGTCCTCCGGATGCCGCCTTGTCAGAATATGTCCACCTTCTGGATGAACAAGTCCATGGACAAGCTTGTTTTCTGAATATACGCCGACCCCAATCCCTGTCCCGATTGTATAATAAACACAGCTGGTTAGACCGCGGGCTGCTCCCCAGGTGGCTTCACCAAAAGCGGCTGCATTAACATCCGTATCCCAGCCGAAGGGCAGGTTAAACTCTTGCTTCAATCTTCCAAGAAAATCATAGTTTGACCAGCCTGGTTTTGGTGTCGTCGTCACATGTCCATAAGCCGGACTTTTGCGATCAATATTGATCGGGCCAAACGTCCCGATTCCAATCGCTTCCACCTGCTTATCTTGAAAATACGCAATAACTTGTCCTAGTGTTTGCTCTGGCTCTCCCGTAGGAAAGCTGACTCGCTCCTGTACATTTCCCTGTTCGTCCCCAACCCCACAGACAAACTTGGTACCGCCTGCTTCAATTGCACCGATAAGCATGTGTATGCC
>JAIMBU010000583.1 GCA_023511325.1 Gorillibacterium sp. | reverse complement strand
TTCTTAAATCCATACATTTGTACCTGGTTTTTAGTAACCAATCTAGTTCTTTTATTTAAAAGGCTCAGGGATTCTTCTATTCCATTATAAATAGCATTGAGGTTGTCAAGTATGGATTCTGATAATTTACATAAGTTTTTAATATTCTCTCCACGTAAGTGAAATGAAATGTTGTGATCATTATGCTTTCGTGCTTCATCAACAATCATAAACTTATTATGGCTTTTGAGAGTGTCAAATTCTTTAAATAATTGAGTCTCTTTGAATTCTGATTTATTCATTTTCTTCTTAAGACGAGCTAAAGAATTCTTCTTTGGATCAATATCTAAGGGAACCTCAAAATATATGCATTGAAAACGAAGTGTTTTCTCCCATGCTCCTATGGTTTTTATAACACTGTTATTTAAAAAATAGCGATCTGAAAAAAAGTAAGGCTCAGCTTTCTCGAACATCTCGCAAAAAAGGTAACACTCGAAACTAGCATGATAAGCAAAACGATGGCATTCTTCAAGCAAAGAAAACATGTGTTCCCTTGTATCGTAAGAGCTGCTCGCATAGCTAGAATTCCAATTATCGCCCGTCAGAGCTAAGACTTTGTCAGTGAGGACAAATTGATCAAATAATTGGTTGATATCTTTATTTTTCTCTATTAATTCCAACGATTTATTTTTGATTTTAGAAAAATTTTTTGGTAAGTCCTTTTGGCATTGTTCACAACAGTATTCAAAAGGAGTATCTGTAAATATTTTAAACGTTAACGAATTTTCTAATTTCTGGCTACATCCAATACATGAATAATCCATGCTTGCTACCCTCCATGCTAAAAAGTATGTTTATGTAAAAATTTTCTTGCATGTATCTACTATATTAATGTCATATTAATTCATTAAGTATGACACTCCCAAGCGTTCTTTAACAGGGTAAAAGTATTACGATAGTCAATTTGAAACGTAATGTTTCCTTCAGAAATTCCAGTAGATGTTTCCTCATGCTTTCATTTGTGTAAAAGTCCTCTTCCATGTCAATCTCCTCCTATTTATTGGCGTTCAATATATTAATATTTGCCTGTGATTTTTTGCTTTGCGGCGGTAGTTGTCAAGATAGTTGTCGCGATTCCATAGAACTTATGTAGCTAGTTAGATTGTTTTTCTTCAGTATCCATAACTACGTTTTTTTCGGGGTTAAGCCACACTTGTTCATTCAACTTCCAGCTGCGTGTTTTTCCAGACCATCGGCTAGGGTGTTTCGCTTTGGCTGCTTCATATACCTTGTTTCTATTCTTGAAGATCTCCTCAGAAAGACCGAGATGTCTTTGATTCGGAGTCAAAAAATTTAACCCACTATGACGGTGTTCCGTGTTATACCAACGAACAAAGCGTAAGGTCCATTCCCGAGCTTCATCCCTTGATCCAAATCCTTTAAGGGGGTAATCGGGTCGGTACTTACACGTTCTGAAAATGGATTCTGCATAGGGATTATCATTGCTCACTCGCGGTCTACTTCTGGATGGTGTGATGCCTAAGCTGTACAAGGTTTCTAGCATGGTCGCCCCTTTCATGGGACTACCGTTATCGGAATGGAGAATGAGTGGACTCTTTCTAACGACGCATTGCTCACTCAGCACGGTTCTACGCATGAGATGACTTGCATGTTCTGAAGATTCTTCCTCCCAAATCTCCCAACCTACGATTTTACGACTATATAAATCCAGAATGAGATAGAGGTAGAAGAACATGCCTTTCACTGGACCCTGCAGCCAAGTAATATCCCACATCCATACTTGATTAGCTTCTGTAGCACAGTGACTTGTTAGCGGCTTAGAGGTTGGTTTCAGACTACGACCCCGATGATGCTGTTGCTCATGTTTGTGCATGACTCGATAAAAAGTAGACTCTGAACCTAAGTAAATCCCTTGATCGGCAAGCCTCGGGACGATCTGACTGGGGGGTAAACTCTTAAACTCAGATTGGTTAATCACTTCAACGATCTGCTGTACTTCAGGTTCACTAAGCTTATGAGAAGGGGCTCGCTTTAGGGCATGGGGACGCTGATCTTCCAAAGGCGATCTGTCACTACGCCAGCGTTGTAAGGTTCGCTGAGTCAGTCCAAGTTCCTGGCACGCCCGTCTTTCTCTTGCTCCTGCTTGTACGGCTTCTTGAATGAATCTAATGGTTATTTCACGATCTGAGGCAGGAATCATTCGTCCTCGGGGTCCCCCCAGATCGCTCGGGCCTTTTTTCGCAGCACCAGTAAGGCTGCGGTCTCGGCTAATGCCGCCTCTTTTCGTTTTAATTCACGAGCAAGATCTTTGTTCTCGCGTTCTTTGTTACGCAGCTCTTTTTGCAACCGTGTGGCTTGTTCTGCAACCCCTCCATTGGCTTGCATACAAGCGTCACGCCAGGCATTCACTTGCTCTACAAACAAACCTTTGGATCGGCAGTACTCGGATAACTCAATTTCACTTAAAGTGGCCGTTTCTACGACAATGGAGAACTTATCTCGGGTACTCCATTTCTCGGATTCTTTCTCGCCACTGGGTACAACAAATCCGCTTGCTCGGGCTTCCTTTTGCCACTTATACAGGGTACCTTCTGCTAATCCACTGTCCCTCATAATCTGACTTACCGATTCACTATTGGGGGGCATCATTCGTTGCATAATCTTATGTTTGAGTTCGTTACTATATCTGGCCATTGTCGCCCACCTCGTTCTCTCTTTTTTACTACATTACATTCTATTGAGAGGTACGACAACTATTGTGACACAGGGGGGCGGTAGACACATTATTTAAAATTGAATAAAATTAATGTAAAAAATGATTTTGTGTATTGTGTAACGATACACAATACGATATTATTGTTTTATAAATGATACTGGGGAGGAATTAAAATGAATACTAAGTCTAATGAGGTAAGGAAACGTCTGGGTAAGCATATCCGAGAGACAATTATCCCTGAAGGGATGTCTGTGAAAAATGCGGCTGAACTATTAGGAGTAGGTCGCCCCGCCCTATCGAACCTTCTAAACGGAAATGCTGCACTATCTCCCGACATGTCTGCACGTATTGAACGAGCATTTGGAACTAGTGCGCGTGAATTGATGGATATGCAAGCGGCCTTTGTT
>JAIMBU010000582.1 GCA_023511325.1 Gorillibacterium sp. | reverse complement strand
CCGTGACACTACTCACTCCTAGTTTATCGGCAATGTCTCGCATCGTAATGTTGTTCTTCATCCGGAACCCCCGGCCATTTTTATTTTACTTAATCGATAACTTAATTAAACCATGTTGAGGAAAGGAAGTAAACCTTCGCGAACTCCTGGTATGTCCCTTTAATCATTCTCTGTTTGCGTGAAAAAAGGCGCAGAATGCATAATAGCATTTCGCACCTCATTAGTATAACATTTATCATTTCCGCTGTTACTTGCTTATTCAGAGATTCTGCGCACATCGACAACAACCTGTAGCCGCCCTGGAACTGCTCCTTTAAATATTCCCTTTACCGGAACGATATCCCGATAATCACGGCCATGAGCAAGCTTCACGTACCGTCCGTTCATCCGTTGGTTATTCGTCGGGTCAAACCCAATCCATCCACTACCGGGAAGATAGGCCTCAATCCAGGCATGAGATGCTTGCTCAAAATCAGCATTGCCTCCTTGTAAATCCCCAACGAAATGGTAACCGCTCACATACCGTGCTGGAATCCCCTGACTGCGGCATACGGCAATCATCAGATGAGCAAAATCCTGACATACTCCGCGTTTTAACACAAGCATCTCACCAGCAGGAGTGGCAACTCCAGTAGCCGATGGATCGTAGGTGATTTCTCGATGAATTCTGCTGTTCATTTCATTGAGCCATTCACGCAGACTGCCAACCGGAGTCGGCTTCAGACCGGCAAAGCTCAGTACTTCGGAAGTGACCTTTGTATAGAAGGTTGGCAGCAAATACTCAACCAACCCGTTGCGCACATGTTCACTATCCAGAAGCTGAAGCTCTTCTTTGTGGGTAAGTCGGCTCTCCGTACCCTGCTCTGCCTCCTCTGTTACAACAGTCGACTGCATATGAATAACTAATTCGTGATGAGGACGGATGATTGAAAAGCTGTGAACCCGGTTTCCGAAAAAATCTTCATAGGTGAATAATTGGGTGCGTGGTTGAATGTCGATAGAATGATGGTGGCAATTCTGACGCTCGCCGGAGCGTGGCGTCAAGCGAATTTCATTGACACTATTATTCGCCGGTTCATCGTAATGATAACGTGTTGTATGGCGAATCTCAAGCTTCATGCACCATCCTCCACGGCTGGAAAAAAGGCTTTTGCCAAAGCTTGACCCAGCTTCTGATTCATTTCCAATAATTTATTCAGTAAAACGCCGGCCGCTTCCCCGGTCATTTCATCTTTTTCTAAGCAGTCCAAATCCGCCTTCAATTTACCTGCTAGGCGAATCACTTTCTCTCGCGGGTATTGCTCTTCTTGATCTGTATATTGCAGGCTCCGCAGATGATGGTCGAGCGCTGTAAAGGAAAAATAAACCGAACGGGGGAACAATCGATTCGACAGCAAAAATTCATTGATGGTATCGACCGTGACTGCGTCGGCGTGAAATTTACGAAATGCTTGATATCCGCTTACTGAACGAAGCACCCCTTGCAAATAAGGGTATGCGGCCTCTTGCTCGTCCTTCACCGTGCTCCAAACGGATAACAAGATTCGTACCGAGTTCTCCGCACGCTCGAGGCTTCGACCCGTTTCCAGGAAGTGCCACTCATCCCCGCGCAGCATAACCGATTGCTGAATCCCCTGAAACAACCCACACCATTCCTTGATTCGCGTAAAAAAAAGATGAGGGGAGCGCTGCACTACATCCTCGATGTTGGCTTCTTTTAGCCACATATAGAATTGATTTAGTGTGTCCCATAGTTCAGTAGGAAGCATCTCACGTAAGGATCTGAGATTGGTTCGCGCTTTGCTTAAACAAGAAATTAATGAATTTCCGTAAATAGGGTCGAGCGTAAGAAAGGCAAGCACATCCTTCTCTTTATAGCTAACCAACTCACCCTCAAAAGCTTCCCGCGCACCGAGAATATCAATCAGTCGCGCCCACCTACTCTGGTCAATCGAGGCATTCTCTTCCGAACGGATATGGTACAGCACATCGATCATCCGCGCATGATTCTCCACTCGCTCAATATACCGTCCCAGCCAATATAGCGCCTCCGCGTTTCGGCTCAGCATGTAGATCCCTCCAGGGATAAAAGTATCAATCTTCTCTTCGGTTTAACGACTTAGGACCCAGGTGTCCTTACATCCCCCACCCTGTGAGGAGTTGACGACGAGTGAGCCTTCAGTCATGGCAACGCGGGATAATCCACCCGGAATGACATGGGTTTCCTGCTCACCTGTCAATACGAAAGCCCTTAGATCAACATGCCTAGGCACGAATGCTCCGTTCAAAAGAATAGGAGAGCGTGATAGCTGCACCGTCGGCTGAGCAATATAGCGCTCCGGCTCAGCAATAATCGCAGCAGCAAACCTCTGCCGCTGCTCCAAAGTAGAGGAGGGTCCGATGAGCATACCATAGCCTCCCGATAGGGAGGTTTCTTTGATCACGAGCTTCTCTAGATTTGCCAGTACATAATCCCGCTCCTCAGCTCGCGTTAGCAGGTAGGTCTCTACATTGTCGAGCAGTGGCTCCTCGTTCAAGTAATATCGGATCATATCCGGTACATAGGCGTAGACGGCTTTATCGTCAGAAACGCCTGTACCCGGAGCATTGGCAATGGCAACATTACCTGCTCGATAAGCATTCATCAGTCCAGGAACACCAAGCATGGATTGGGGATTAAAAGCAAGTGGATCAAGAAACTCATCATCGATTCGCCGGTAAATCACATCGACCTGGCGTAGACCATGAATCCCGCGCATGTAAACTTTGTGGTCCTTCACCGTCAGATCGCGTCCTTCAACTAAATAGATGCCCATCTGTTGGGCAAGGTAAGTATGCTCGTAATAGGCTGAATTGTAAGATCCGGGACTTAGTAATGCAATGACGGGAGTTCGTCCTCCACTCGGAGCAATGCTGCGTAGCGCCCGCAAAAAGCGGTTGAGGCTTTGCTCCACATCACGAACAAGGCAAGCATCGAGTTGCTCAGGAAACAGTTGATCCATCAGCATCCGGCTTTTGTAGAGATAGGAGAAACCAGAGGGTGTTCGGAGGTTATCCTCCAGCACCATAAATCGCCCACGTTCATCTCGAATGATATCAATCCCGGCGGTAGTTACATAAACATCACCCGGCACG
>JAIMBU010000581.1 GCA_023511325.1 Gorillibacterium sp. | reverse complement strand
ACCCTACACATCGTCATCTTGATAACACACTTTTCGAACATACACTAAAGGAGACAGAATATGAGCAGAATTATCGGAGAAAATCTGACGAACATGCCATGGCAGGAAAAACCGGAAGGAAGTAGCGCACCAGTATGGAGGTATACAGCAAATCCGATTATTCCAAGAAATGCGATACCGAATTCAAACAGCGTATTTAATTCGGCTGTCGTTCCGTTTGAAGGGGGTTTTGCCGGTGTATTCAGATGCGATTCAAAGTCGGTAAGCATGGACATCTTCGCCGGTTTCAGCAAGGACGGTGTGAACTGGATAATCAATCACGACCCCATTGAGTTCCAAGGAGATGCGGAAGTGATCAAGCGGGAGTACCGCTATGATCCGCGGGTTTGCTTTATCGAAGATCGTTACTATATTACCTGGTGCAACGGTTATCACGGGCCAACAATTGGAGTCGCTTATACGTTTGACTTTAAGACATTCCATCAATTGGAAAACGCATTCTTGCCTTATAACCGGAATGGCGTGCTGTTTCCGCGAAAGATCGGCGCCAATTATGCGATGCTCAGCCGGCCGAGTGATACGGGCCACACCCCCTTTGGAGATATTTTCTTTAGCGAGAGCCCCGATCTTACCTTCTGGGGAATACATCGGTTTGTGATGGGTACGATAGATGGAGATGTGTCCGCCTGGCAGTCCAAAAAAATTGGTCCGGGTCCGATACCAATTGAAACCGACAAGGGCTGGTTATTGATTTATCATGGAGTTCTCAATACCTGCAATGGGTTTGTCTACCGCATGGGCTGCGCGCTGTTGGATATCAATGAGCCATGGAAGGTAAAGGCCCGATCCCGAAACTATATTTTAGGGCCTGAGACCTTGTATGAATGTGTAGGCGATGTACCGAATGTAACCTTCCCCTGCGCAGCTTTGACTGATTCCGCTACAGGACGGATCGCCATCTACTATGGTTGTGCGGATACAGTGACCGGACTGGCGTTTACGACAGTGGATGAACTAGTGAATCATATGGAGATGTACCCTTTAGAAACAGAAGCATAATCATTTGTTTGCTTCAATCGATGGAGACTCTGCTTAAGCGCTGGCAAGATGCTGCTTCAGCAGATTTTTTTTCGAAATGTCTGAAAAAATATAATTGGAAGTTGTATTTTCTGATACTTCATCGGTAAACGTGCGGCGTCGAAAAGACTCTGGAGGCGTTTATCCATGGGGTGGTAAGAAGTGTACCCCTTGCAGCAATTTTATAGGACCAAGGAATTTCTCCTTCTAAGTTGCATAAGCTATAGCGAAGCGAACCGCAGACATAACAGAGATTGTATTTTTTTTCACACATTATGAATTCTCAGCAGGATTTACGATTTAACTGTCGAAATGTAAGGCTAGAGAGGTGAATCTGATGTATCAAACGGGATATATTTTGAAGACTGAAGCGGATTTTGATAATGCGATCTGGATGGCTAGTCAAGTTGAGCTTTGGCAACAAGGAGAACTTGTGCATCAGGGGGGGACAGCAGAAACCCAAACGGCATTCTGGGTGAGAATTGGTGGGGCCATTTATTTCAAATATTCCTATGAGTTCCGAGTTAGCGGGCAATATGCTCTTGAAAAGGATATGTGTAAGCGGATACAGTAATATGTGAAAATAAGCACAACCTCTTTATTAAGGGGGTTGTGCTTTATGTCGTTTTGGAGCCTTTATTTATGGGCTGCTGACCAGAGCGCGTATTCCAGAGGTCGACGTAAGGCCAACTGATAGGTCTCATGATCGCCGCTAAGACGGAATATTTCTCGTGAGGGCTTGGGATTGACCTCTAGTAGCCAAATACGGCTGTCGGGATCGATAGCTAGATCAAGAGCTAGCTCGCAGAGACCGCCAAATCGTTTTTCCAATTCTTTCGCACTCAGATGGGCTAGATGTTCCATATCCCGCTTGATATCAGCAATTTTATCCGCTGATAATCCACGTTTGGCAAGTAGTTTATCGAACGGAATAGCCTCACCACCCCCATGAAGATTAGAGGTCACACTTTTGCCACCACCGATACGGCCTGCACAGCCGGTAACCTGCCAGTTTCCCTGACTGTTCTTCTGAATCAATAGCCGGAAGTCATGGACACGACCATCGGTAAGCTCAATCGGAATTCCTTGCTGAATAAGGTAGCGATTCGTTAATCCCCAGCTTGTAAGTCTACCAGGAATAGCGCTTATTCTGATGTTGCTTGCAGCAATGATCCGCCGATTCGTATCACGTCCTTCCAATTTATAGTTTCCCGCCTCAGCCCGGGTGATGCGGACAATGCCTCTTCCACCAGAGCCATCCACTGGTTTTAAGAAGACGAAGGGGTGTCGTTTAACGAATACCTTCAGATCCGCAAGTCCTTGATATTTGCGAGTATCAGGTAAATAAGGGTGAATGGCGTTATTCCGCTCGAGGACCAGCTGGTTCCCCCACTTACTTGATAATGGATGATTCAAATAGTGCAGCTTTGGGAAGCGAGAGCGGAATCGGCGCATCTCCTTGAAGCGGGGAGACCGCTGCGCTCGGCAGCGGTCATAGACAGTATCAGGGAAAGGCAGCCACTCCTGCTGCCACACTTGTTTCTTCAGATCATACCGATGAGCCTTGACTAACTGACGTTCCGCATGGGCATCCCCTGGATCAAAAACAAAGACATCAAGTCCAAGCTGACTCCCCACGGCCGTAAGCTGGCGGAAGTATGAAAGCTCTTCCTTATCGAAGGTTTGACCATGTGTATAAAGCGTCATGATGCCAAGTGTCGGGTTTCCCACGTGTTTCACCCGCTTTTCGTTTTGCTTAAATAATGGCTGTACTCAATGATCCGTTCCAATGACTTGCGGCGAATTTCTGGCTCGTCAAACTTCATCGGACGAGAGTTGGCTTCAAAGAACCAAATTCGTCCATTCTTATCGATTCCTAGATCAAGTGACATTTCGCCAAGAGAATAGCCGGCAGCCTTCTCGATCCGCTTGGCAATTATATGTGAGGTAGCCTCAACCTTTTTCATCAGCAGAGGTGTTCTCTTTTGGCCAAAGGAAGAGATCAAGGCATTCTCTGGATTATCAATATGCCCACCTCGCGGAACATGGGTGGTAATGCTCC
>JAIMBU010000058.1 GCA_023511325.1 Gorillibacterium sp. | reverse complement strand
TTCCGATCCTGCTCGTCTATCCTTTTCTGCAAAAGCATTTCGCCAAAGGTGCGATGGTCGGCTCGGTGAAGGAATAAATCTACTAATATGATAGGGGGTCTTTCATTAATGAAATGGAACAAAGGAGTTTCGATTATCATTGGCCTTGTACTGCTCGCATCTATCTCACTTTCAGCCTGCAGCAGCAAATCTACCTCGGGTGAGAATGAAGCAGTTAAGCCGACGGAGATCAGCATTATGACGATGTATTACACGCCAGAGCCACCAGGGCCAGATAATGTGGTGGTTAAGGAGATCGAGAAGGTCACCAACACGAAGCTCAAAATCACCTGGGTTTCTCCCAACAATTATGCAGATAAAATCAACGTAACCCTTGCTTCTGGGGATATTCCTGATCTGATCCTGCTGGATGATCCGTTTAACGCGCAGGTGAGGAGCATGGTTGCACAAGGTGCGTTTTGGGACCTGACTCCGCTGCTGAAAGATTATGTGAATCTGATGAACTATCCCAAGGAGTCTTGGGAGAATACGAAGCAGGCCGATGGCAATACCTATGGTATTCCCCGCCCCCGCCCAACTGATGGCGGTGGATTCCCTTATATCCGTAAAGACTGGCTGGACACACTGAAGCTGGATATCCCCACAACGACCGATGAGCTATACACGGTTATGAAAGCTTTTGTGGAGAATGACCCAGATGGTAACAATAAGAACGATACAATTGGGTATGTTGGCTTTGTCGACCAGAACGGTATGTCTTACTTATCCCAACTGCAAAACAGCTTTACCAAAACCAACAGTGACTGGAAGCTGGTAGACGGCAAGCTAGTCAATGTCAACGTTCTTCCGGAAGTGAAGGAAAGCCTCGTGTGGTTAAATCGTGCTTTTAAAGAAAAGCTGATTCCCGAGGATGTCGCAGTCATGAAGAATACGCAAGCGAAGGACCTGCTAAAGGCGAACCGTGGTGGTCTGTTCCAGGATACCGTCGAGGCAGCTTGGGAGCCAACGGAGGAACTGCTCAAGACCATTCCACAGGCGGACTTCTTGCCCCTTGTCTCCCTCAATGGATATGTCAACAAAGATGGTGGATTTTATGGCATGTACGCCATTCCCAAAACCGTGTCAGAGGACAAGGTGAAGAAGCTGCTCTCATTCATGGACTACGGTGCTACCGATGAGGGCAATACATTGGCCAGCTTTGGCATCAAGGATGTCCACTATACGGAGAAGGACGGTATAAAAACTCCAACTGAGCAGGCGAAGAAGGATATTGTCGCTCAGCAGGCATTTGGCCAAATTTTCTTAAAATATGATCCGTACTTGCGCGCTTACCGTAGCGGCATGCCGAATGAGATCTATGAACGCAATAAAAAGATTATTGATGAACGAGCCAAAACCAGCATCGGCGATCCGTCAATAGGATTGGTCTCCGATACGAACTCCAAGGTTGGCACTGAACTCCGCAAGAAGATTCAGGACATGAAAACCAAGGTGATCATGGGCAAAGAATCGATTGAGGCATGGGATGTTTATGTGGCAAAGCTAAAGCAAGACCCTGACATGGTTAAGATTACAGCCGAGCTTAACGATTCATATCAAAAGCGCTTAGCTGCAGCCAAATAACATACTCTTTCTCCTCCCTTGTCCGGATACCGGAACAAGGGGGGATTTTGCGCCTTTATCCGAATGAAGTGAGGTGACTTTACATGCGATATTCCTGGGGACAGCTGTGGCACTGGTGGACACGGCGAACCGGACGTAGCAACTTTTACCGCAAAAGCCTCATCCTGGTCTTGTGCATTACAAGCTTGCCGACAGTCGCCATCGGAATTACCTCCTATGTGGCAGGTCGAAACCATATCGAGCAGGAGGTTGCCCATAATCATGAGGTGCTGCTTCAGAAGTCACTGCAAAGGATGAGCGATAGCCTTGCTCAGCTGGAGCTGGCAGCTACCCAGTGGTCGTTGGACAGCAGATTGGATGTGCGGCTGCGAGACGTTAATCTAAGCGAGGAATATATCACGACACAAGCGTTATATCAGTTTCTCGGACTTATGAAGGGGGCCTATCCGCTCATCGACCGGGTAGACTTGTATTTGGACAGGCGACAGCCGGTAATCATCTCGGACATTGAGGGGATTGTTCCGCTAACGAGGGAGCCAGAGTTGACGCAATTTCAAGCGTTGTTGGACTCCGACCATGGTGTATTCTGGAACGATTCCTTCCCCAAGGTTAACCCTAGAGGGGGTGGGCCAGAACTGGCGCTGATCCATAAGGTGCCGTCCATTGGGCAGCCCCATGGAGCACTGATTTTATACCTAGATAAATCCAGACTTTTGCAGATGGTTGAGGAGATGACAACAGATGAGGATGGCGCTTCATTCCTCATGAATCAAGAGGGCTTTTTTCTTGTCTCCAGACCTGGTGCTACCCCAGCGCATGAAGCACTAGAGTTTGCCATGCGGGAGGGTGTGCTGAAGAGCGGGCAGAGGAATGGGTCGTTCCTCCTCAAATGGAAGGAGCAAACGTATAGTGTTTCCTATGGAGAATTTAACAGACCAACGGCTCCTTGGAAATATGCGACTGCTACCTCACTCACCCAGTTGACAGCTCCTGTTATTCTTATGTCCAGAATGCTACTAGGGATTGGACTCTTGGGACTGGCCATGGCTATTATCCTATCCTGGGTGGCATCCAAACGCCTATACCGGCCGATCGGCCGTTTATTAAGTATCGTGAGAAGCAATAAGCAACCGACGTCAGACGGCTTATCCGATGAGATTGCCTATATTGAGAGCCAGTGGAAGCATCTGACTGAGGAGAGCCGAGAGCTTGAGTCTAGGCTGGAGCAGGCATATCCTTCGCTTCGGTCAGCTTTTCTGATGCAACTCGTGCAGGGGCACTTTTACTCGCTCAGCGAGGTGGAAATCCGTACCCGGATGAAGGGCTTTGGCTGGGAAACTGAAGAGGAATGGTTCACACTCATTTTGTTGCAAATTAGCGGAGTTGCCAAGGAAAACGGACGCTTTTATGAGAGCGATGAGCAACTGGTCACCTTTGCCGTATCTAATATTGCTCAGGAAATCGTACGTACAAGAAGTAATTATGCAGAAAGTATCAACTTTCAGGACCTTACGGTTGGAATCATTCTATCCTATCCCCTGGAACGCACGAAGCAGCAGGTGAAGGAAGAATTATACGGGCTTGCTGATGATCTAGTGCGGACGATTAGCTCCTTGCTGAAGATGCAGACCGCTGTGTGTATTGGGAGCGTAACGTCACAGGTGAGAGAACTGCCGCAGATGCTGCCGTACCTGCGAAATGCCATCAAGTATCGGGATCTATTGGAGAATTGTCAGGTGCTGGACTTGGAGGAAATCGTGCCGGGCGTTCACAGTCCAGATATCGGATACCCGTTCGCTCTGGAGAAGGAACTAGTTCAAGTTATCCGTATGGGAAAAACGGAACAGGCGATGAGTCTGATTCAGTCCTTCATCAATGAACTGATGCTGCAGACCGGAAATGAAAGATTGCTGATGGAAGGTGGCCTGCAGGTGCTGGGTAGCATTCTACATACAATGCTGGAGACGGGCATTCACCCGCACCATGTATTTGGCGGTCAGAATCTGTATGAGCAACTAAGCCAACTTCGGGAGCCGGAGCAGATAGTGCGCTTCTTCCAGCAAAAGGTGATCCGGCCTTATACCCTGAAGCTTAATGAACACCAGAACCTTCACCTTAAGCAACTGGTGGAGCAGGTAACGGAGCGTATGAAGCTGCGCTTCACAAGCGATATTTCCCTAGAGGAATGCTCGGATGCCTTTGGCGTCACTCCCTATGCTCTCAGTCGCGCATTCAAGCAGGTCCACGGTATGAATTATATCGACTATTTGATCAGGCTGCGGATCGATAAAGCCAAGGAACTCTTGGACGGTACGAGCTTGAAAATTAATGAAATCGCGGAACAGGTTGGTTACCAGCCCTCTTACTTTATTCGACTGTTCAAGAAGGTAGAGGAGATGACACCAGGACAATATCGGGAGCGTTCCTCTGAATGAGGGGTTCATGGTAGCGAGGTCTACAAGAAGCATAGGTGCTGCTCGCTTTCTTGACTGACTCGCTCGACGCAGTATATAATCATCCTTACCAAGGCGGTGTAGCTCAGCTGGCTAGAGCGTACGGTTCATACCCGTGAGGTCGGGGGTTCGATCCCCTTCGCCGCTACTATCTCTTCAACATTATCATAGCTGTTCCTTAAAGCGGACATTCCGCTAGGGAACAGCTATTTTTTATAGAGATTAGGAACGGAAGGGGTTCCCTTATTAGCACGGATTGTTCATCGGTAAAACGGATAGCGTCAAAAGACGCCACAAAAGCGGGTATCCCTACGCGGTTTGGGGCGTATCTCGACACCATGAGCCGCCAGATTTGGCTAAACTGCTCTGAATTATTTCGCATATAGGCTCCCCTAAAGCTTAGGAAAAACCAAAGAAGCTTGTCTAGGGCTGGGTTTTGGGCATCGACATAGACGACAGCGCAGCTTGTCGGAAATTTCTCTTACTCTACCAACGCCATTTGACAAACTTCCTGATAGAGTCGGCTTATAATAGGGAACACTAACCGTTGGGGTGGTGTGAGGGCATGGAAAAAACAAATTTATTTCACCGGTGCGGAGTTGAGCTAAACCGCTCTATCCAATCCTTAAGCCAATTCGGAGGGAGTCACGCCAAGGGAAACAAGTGGCTTCAAGTCCTGTCTCTTAGAAAATGGGGCATGCTTCTGACCGTTATGGCTTTTCTGCTCGGAAGGGCATCGATTCTTGATCAGTTGTCTCCCTTTGCTTTAGCTTATTTTGCCGTAATCTATTATATGCGCAAAGATTTAGTTGTTTGGGTAGGCGTCGCCGCAGCGATAGGTAGCTTTATGTCCCCCCTTTCACAGCCTGTTTCTGTTCTGTCCGAGATGTTTGTCTTTCTATTGCTGCAGAAAGCGATGGAGAAATTTGAGCAGACGGAGCTCTCCTATGTCCCTTTCCTTGTCGGTGCATCAACTTTTCTGGTTCAACTATTTATTGGCCTTGTCAGTGCTGGAACGGGTTGGTTCCCGATTATCATGTCCGTCATCGATGGACTGCTGGCTACTACGCTTTCGCTTATCTTTATTCAGGCACTCCCGATCTTCGCACCTGCACGGAAATCTATTCACTTGAAGAATGAAGAGATTGTTTGCTTAATTATCCTGTTGGCTTCAGTTATGACGGGCACAGTCGGCTGGGAGATCGGAGGAGTCTCCATTCAGCATTTGCTTTCCCGCTACCTGGTCTTGATTTTTGCTTTAGCGGGAGGTGCCCCATTAGGTGCTTCTGTCGGTGTAGTAGCAGGTATGATCCTCAGTCTTGCGGATGCAAATGCCGTTTATCAGATCAGCTTACTTGCTTTTTCTGGACTGCTGGCTGGACTTATGAAGGATGGTGGCAAAATGCCTGTTGTCCTTGGTATGCTGCTGGGTTCCTCCATACTGTCCTTCTATATAGGCGATCAATCGGCTATTCTCATTTCCGTTTGGGAGTCAGCTGCCGCCGCAGTGTTATTCCTCATTTCCGGCGGCGGGCTGGTTCGCGCCTTGTCCCATTATGTTCCAGGTACACAGGAGAACTTAAATTCTCAATATGAGTATGCAAAAAGAATTCGCGATATCACCGCAAGTCGCGTAGAACGGTTCTCCGATGTATTTCGTCAGTTGTCCCGAAGCTTTACACAATTGGCAGTGGAGGACAGCAAAGAGCAGAGGTCAGCAGATAAAGAGCATTTTATGCAGAGCATCGCACAGAAAGCGTGTACCTCTTGCTTTCGTAGCAAGACCTGCTGGAACGAGCAGTTCTTGGAAACCCAGCGAACGTTAACAGAGATGATGACTGCTATCGAACACAATAGTAAGCTGGACAAGCGGGATTTGCGTCCAGAATGGCGACATGCTTGCAAGAAAACAGAGCAAGTGCTTAATTTAATGAAAGAGCAATATGGGCTTTATCGCAACGACCTTCACTGGAAGCAGCAGATCATGGAGAGTCGACAATTGGTTGCTGATCAGCTTGTCGGCGTATCTCAGGTAATGGAGGATTTGGCGAATGAGATTAAGCGAGAAGGGCAACAACTTTACATGCAGGAGGAGCAGATTCGTAGTGCGCTTAATGAGCTTGGGCTAGCTGTTTACAGCATTGATGTGATCAATCTGGAGGAGGGGAATGTAGAGATTGAGATCGTTCACCGCTACACCCGCGGCTTTGATGAGTGTCGAAAGATCATTGCGCCGTTACTGTCTGATATCCTTGGGGAGACGATCACCGTAAAAAAGGAGCAGGTTACTGAGCGCGAGGATGGTAGTGGCCTGGTAACCTTTGGCTCGGCGAAGGAATATGAGGTGGAGACGGGAGTTGCCACGGCGGCTAAGGGGGGAGGCTTACTCTCTGGAGATAGCTATACTTCACTTGAACTCGGCAATGGCAAATTCGCGGTTGCCCTTAGCGATGGCATGGGGAACGGAGAACGGGCACGTCAAGAAAGCAGCACAGCCCTTGATATCCTGCAAAAGCTTCTGCAATCAGGCATGAATGAGAAGCTTGCCATAAAATCTGTCAATTCTGTCTTGCTGCTGCGTTCCCTAGATGAAATCTATGCGACTGTGGATTTGGCCATCATTGACCTCTATAGTGCCCATACAACATTTATGAAGATTGGTTCCATACCAAGCTTTATTAAACGGGGTAGTGAGGTTATTCCGATCTCAGCAAGTAATCTTCCGGTAGGAATACTAAGTGAGATTGACGTGGACTTAGTTGCCCTGCAATTGCAACCAGGCGATATACTTATCATGATGACGGATGGAATATATGATGCGCCAGGTCATGCAGTGAATAAGGAACTATGGCTGAAACGATTGATTCTCGAAATCAGTACAGAAGATCCTCAGGAATTTGCAGATTGTCTCTTGGAACGAGTAGTGCGCTATCAGCAGGGTCAGATTGACGATGATATGACCGTCATCGTTTCCTGTGTTACCCGTTATCAGCCCGAGTGGTCTACCTTTCGTTGGCCAGGCATCCATCGGATTGAACGACCGAAGATTGTCAGTTAATTATGATGAGTACACTTCATTTTTACTTTAGGTCTTTCACGCACGGGTCACCTTATAATCGAGCAAAGCCTATCGCCTATTAATGACGAAAGGCTTTGTTTTGTTACTACATCAGAATTTACAAGCTTTTTATAGAGAACAACCTCTGTTTCCACATCGTAAACGTACGGCGTCAAAGGAAACTCACAGGCGTTTATCCTTGTACGATATGATGTGAAATCCTCGATGACTGGTTTAGAACTCTTCCAAAAGGGAAACAATAAAAGATAGATAGGAAGAGTTACAGGAGGGGATAACATGAAGCAAATTATTCTAATCACGGATGGCTGTTCTAACGTAGGGGTCAGTCCGGTTATTGCAGCAGCTCATGCTCTTGAGGATGGAATCACAGTTAATGTTATTGGCGTGATTGATCGGGGGGAGCTAGGTAAATTCGGCATGCAGGAGATTAATGAAATTGCTGAAGCAGGCGGTGGGCTTAGCCGTATTGTCGGTTCTTCCTCTCTTTCCGAGACCGTACAGATGATGACACGTAAAACAGTGGCTCACACCGTTCGTCAAGCTGTTGGAGCAGAGCTGCGCTCCATTATGGGTGATGAGTTTAAAGATATTGCCGAGCTTAGACCAGAGAAACGGGCACAGGTTGTGCGGGTGATCGATGAGATGGAAGAGATGGCAGATTTGCAAATTGCGCTTCTTGTGGATGCAAGTGCCAGCATGAAACCCAAGCTTGGGGCAGTGAAGGAGGCTATTCAAGATTTGATGAAAAGTCTGCAGGCTAGGGTTGGTAGCAGTCGCATGGCCGTTGTACATTTTCCTGGCGCTCAGGGCGATGAAGTGCGAATTGATCTCAAATGGTCAAACCGCCTTGCAAAAGTCAGCGAGTTATTCTATAACATTAACATGAAGGGAACGACCCCGACGGGACCTGCTTTGCTCCGAACGGTTCGTTATTTTTCCGAAGAGGCATCTGCAGCAGACAATGCCTATGCCGGGCAAACGCTTGAGCAATCCGCCCTGATGCGGGATAGCAAGGACGGGATATCGAGTGACTACGGCTTATAGACCAACGCTTTCTTACGGAAGTGAAATCAAGGGTAAATGGAACCGAAACAGCTACCGGGTTGAGCGGAAGCTCGGTGAAGGAGCTAATGGGGTTGTCTTTTTAGTACAACGAAATAATCAGCGCTATGCGCTCAAAATGGGTTTTGATACAGTAGATTTACAGTCAGAAGTGAATGCACTGAGTTTGCTATCTGGTTATTCAGGTCCATTCTTGGGCTTTCTGTTCGAGACGGACGATTGTTTGATTAACAACAGGACATTACCTTTCTACGTGATGAAATATGTCGAAGGTCGACAATTGGGAGATTACCTGGCGGCAGAAGGAACGGAGTGGCTCAGTGTCATTGGACTGAAGCTGCTTGATCAGCTATGCGGGCTACATGGAAGCGGTCTAATCTTTTGTGATTTGAAGGCCGAGAATGTCATGGTATCTGGGTATGGGAACGTCCATCTTGTCGATTTTGGCGGACTCACTCAGAAAGGGCGTTCGATTAAGCAGTTTACTGAAATTTACGATCGCGGTTATTGGAACGCTGGTAGTCGGACAGCGGACGATAGCTACGATCTCTTTGCCTTTGCGGTGCTTTGTCTGCGGCTCCTTGGAGCGGGAAATGATTGCTTTAACCAAGGTGTACTGCCGCAGAACCGAGGGAAGGAGCTCTTACTAAAGGCAGTAGATGAGTCCATACCATGCCAACCTTATGCAACCTGCTTGCAAAAGGCGCTTACGGGGCGCTATGCTTCTTCTAAAGAAGCCTATGAGGATTGGAAGAATGTGGTCTATCGTTCGAGAGCCCATATCACCAAAGGACAAGGTGGTCTTTCCGGGTGGTTTATGACAGGTATTGCTGTTTCCTTGATATTATTTAGCTCGGTTATTTATTTATATATAAGTGATCTTTTATAGAAAGTAGGAAACTGATGAACTTGCTGCGCACGGTAGAAAACCTGATACGAGAAGAGGAGCTTTTTATTCCGGGGGACCGCGTGGTCGTTGCGGTTTCAGGCGGACCTGACTCGGTGGCGCTGCTAAGTATTCTCCAAATGCTGTCTGAGGATTGGGGACTTAAGCTGATGGTTGCCCACGTCAATCACGGGTTTCGCAAAGCGGAATCGGAACTTGAGGCACTAGCTGTAGCTAAGCTTGCTGGTAAGCTGGGAAT
>JAIMBU010000580.1 GCA_023511325.1 Gorillibacterium sp. | reverse complement strand
GATTTTTGCAAGTCAAGCCAATCATGATTTGTTCGAGCTCGGGATTGAAGGAAAGAATTGGGAAGCTATAGGCGACGATAAATTCAAATATCCCGAGGGCGTAGATCCAGCCCAAAATTACAACTTACTGGGGTATATGCTAACTTGGAACCCGAGTTATATTCGTCTCTCAGCTAGCATTCCGGATAATTTGGTTGAATACTATCGTTACATTGCTGATGAGAAGACCTACGTTAGGTCAGCAATTGCTGGATTTGCTTTTAACCAAGAGCCCGTGAAAACCCAATTGGCCAATCCTGATTTTGTCAATGTGTTTAACGATGAATTAGCTTACAAATTAGGCATGGTGGAGGACCCTGCCACTGGTCTAACTAAAATGCAACAGAAATGGGAAGAAAATAAGCGGCTGCAGGCTGACATTGAAACCATTAAAGCGGAAGTGAAAACACAGCTCCAAGCCTTTCTAGACCAACAAGCAGCAGCTATGAAGTAGAATGTAGAGAGGAGCAATCACAACATGATTCGGAAAGTGCGGGACATGCCTGATATGCCAAGTCCCTACGTGATGCGTGATTGGAAAAGAGTAAGTATCCAATATGATCAAATTGTATTTGATTTCGAGGCGAAAGGTGATTTATTCCCACTGATCTGGTGGGATAAATCGCACCATAATATCGATCGTGATACATTCGGCCTTCCCTCTTACTTAGGTATGAAGAGAGAAGGCGACCGCCACGAGGCGATTAACACAGCTTCTGCTGTTCTTGGTGCGACCCTCGCAGGTGTGGATAAGAGTAATCAGAACGGACATAACTGGGTTGAAATGCTAGAGGCTTATTACAATACTGATAACGATGAAGAGCTGTTCCTAAATCGAACAAGCCTGAAGGCCGGAACCACCTTTTGGTACGAAATCTATCCCCATGTGTTGCTATATTCATTAGCTTATTATTATCCACAGGTGGGCAGATTGGAAGATATTATGCTGCAAACCGCTGACAAATGGCTACTTGTCTGCCAAGCACTCAAGGATCCATTAACCGCAATTCCTGACTTTAATCATCTGTCCTTTGATTTTGACCTGATGCAACCCGTCGATAACGGTAGATGGAAAGAGCCAGAAGCAGCCGCTGGTATCGCATGGCTGGAATATATGGCGTACATCCGTTTTGGCGGAAGTGAACGCTTGGATGCGGTGGACGGTTGTCTGAGGTTCATGACGTTGCGTGAAGGAAATACCTTCTACGAAATATTACAACCTTATGGCGCTTACATCGCTGCTCGGATGAATGCTGAGCAAGGGACGGCTTATGATGTGGATAAGCTAATCAATTGGGTGTTCGATGGAGATAGTGAATGCCGTCCAGGCTGGGGAGTTGTCACCGAGCGGTGGGGTGAATATGATTGCCATGGTCTGTGTGGTAGCTTGACCGATTGGGGACAACGTTGGGATGAGCCGCACGATGATACATTCAAGGAATTTGATCCCAAGCGCAGTGGCTATGCTTTTGCAGCTAATACCTTTTCGCTAGCGGCTACATTGGTGCCCCTAGTGAGATATGACAGCCGATACACTCGTGCTATCGGGAAGTGGATGTTGAACGCTGCGAATGCAGCTAGATTGTTCTATCCGGGCTCTCTACCCGCTAAACAGCAATCCTGTGCATTTTTCGATGGAGGGGAAGAGGATGTTTTCGCCTATGAAGGACTTCGTAAATGGTGGGATCACCAAAGTCCTTACGCAACGGGAGACCCGATTCGGTATAGCTGGGGAGCCATTGATATCGGATTATACGGATCATCCCATGTGGGCATCTTCGGCGGCATTATCGCAACAACGGAAGTAGAGGGTATCCTGCGATTGGATTGTCTGCGCACAGATTATTATCGGAGTGAGGCGTATCCAACCTATCTTTATTACAATCCTCATCCAGAGGAGCACTGGATAACGTTGGAGACTGGAACGACGGAGTCGATTCGTATCTATAATGTTGTTACGCATACCTTCTTATCGGAAGAACAATTCGTTAATGGATCAATCTTACTCCCCCCATCTGGTGCTGTCCTTGCCGTGCTGGTTCCAGCTAACGGGAAAGAGATTACTACTGGCTCTAAACGATTGATTAATGATATCATTGTTGACTATAACATCGAGGTTTAACTGTAAACCTGCAATGGAGGTACTTATGCAACAACGACAGGCTAATATACAAACCTCTTCAGAGCTGCTGGAACAATTCGCTAGTGGATCGCTTCCACTAGGACAACGTATTTGCTTTGAGGGTGTGGGAGACCGGGATGTCTACAACATCACTGCACCTTTTATTGACCGAGGCGAATTAATCATAGCTGGACGTGTAGAGGGACGTGATACCGAATTCTCGCAGGTTGTCTTTTTTCGCCAGGCAGGAGAGGCGTGGGTGCCTCATCCCGATTATCTTCCGATTGAGATGCAGGACCCCTTCTTTACTTGGATTAAAGGTGAGTTGATTCTTGGGGGAGTACGCATCATTCTAGACCCCTTGCATCCGGAAAATATCATTTCTTGGGTGACCCAGTATTATCGCGGGCATGATATCGCCAGTCTTCACTACTTTCTTAAAGGACCTTACCATATGAAGGATTTACGTCTTATCGAATTAGCTAATGGTGAGATCGGAGTTCTGACACGACCACAAGGATTTACGGGTGGTAGAGGAAAGATTGGATTCTTTAAAGCAGTTGACTTGGATGAGATAACCGTTGAAAAAATCGCCAATGCTTCCCTATTCGTCGATCAGTTCATCGATCAAGAATGGGGAGGCGCCAATGAGCCTCATCTGCTAACAAATGGTCTTGTCGGTGTACTCGGACATATTGCTTCTTTCGCGGCTGATGGCTCGCGTCAATATCTAGCTATGACCTTTGCCTTTAATCCTGATACGCTGGAGCGAACGGCAATGAAGGTTATTGCTAGACGCAGCAACTTTCCTGAAGGAGCTACCAAGCGTTTGGATCTTACCGATGTAATCTTCAGTGGTGGTCTGGTACGCAAAGCAGGTGGCCGAGCTGAGCTATATGTTGGGGCAAGTGATGCGGAGGCTTACAAGATCTAGATTCCTGACCCTTTCCTGTAATACGAGCAGCAATAGGATAAGGGCAAGGT
>JAIMBU010000579.1 GCA_023511325.1 Gorillibacterium sp. | reverse complement strand
TAATTATAGCGTAAATAAGTTTCTTTTTTAGTCAAGGTTACGTTCTTCTGATTCAAAACAAGTTGCCTCCAAGCTTATTTTTTAAACAACTTCTAATTAGAAGAGTTTAACATAGGAGGAGGGTAATTTATGTATAATGTCATGGAATCGTCATAGTTAAAAGTAGATGAGCTTTGTTTAATTCGCTAGAAAGCAGGGTAATATAAGCTAACTGTCGAAGTCTTATAAGAGCAAGATTGTCATATAGGTAAGACGGATAACACCCAAAACAATGATAAGGATGTGTATGGTATGCTAAGCGACCAACTCTTCGAGAAGTTGAACGATCAAATGAATTTCGAGTTTTTCTCAGAGCATGCTTACCTAGCTCTAGCTTCTTATTGTTCTTCAGAAAGCTGGGAAGGCTTCTCTAACTTCTTCATTCAACAAGCGGCTGAAGAGAAAATGCACGGTATGAAAATATTCCGCTTTCTCTGTGATTTGGGTAAACGCCCAAGAATCAACGGTTTTGAATCCCCTGAGAAGGAGATCAACTCTGTGCTCGGTGCTTTCGAATCTGCTTATGCTCATGAGCAAGTTGTGACCAAACGTTTCTATGATATCTCTGACGTCGCTATGAACGAAAGAGAACACGTGACCATGCAATTTCTCAAATGGTTCATCGATGAGCAAGTGGAAGAAGAATCAACCTTTGACAGCTTGGTTTCACGTCTACGTCGTATCGGCAATGATGGCAATGCACTTTTGATCCTTGATTCAGAGCTTGGCAAACGTGGAACGGCTGCCGCAGCACCAACGGCCTAAGTAATTTTCTTGCAACGATTTAAAGGCATCACCCTTTTTACAGGGTGATGCCTTTTTCTATTTAGAAGAATAAAACGACTCGGAGTGTACACGATGCTTTTAGAATATAAAAAGGAATAACTGGAGATAATCACATAGAAATCCATTGGAGGAGGGGATATGCATCGATGACTGATAAGGATCCCGATAACAGTGCAGATGCAAAGCCGCAATCGACAGAGTCAGAATCCCTAAGTCCGTCATTGGAGAAGACCATTGATTTGTTCAAACGCATTTTCGTCAACGACGAGACCTTGAGAACAAGAATGATCCACAATCAGCATGATGACCAAATAAGAGTAGGCATCATTTATATCGAAGGGATGATCGACAAAGCATTTGTTCACGAGACTATCATCCGTCCAGTGATGAATATCCAATTGGCCTCGGGAGCGGAGCCTGACGTCATGATGAGCAGATTTCGCGATCAAGTCATCAGTGCAAATAACGTAACTGAATCAGAAGATGTTGATACGTTGGTCGATGCTATTATTAGTGGGGACACAGTGTTTGTTTTAGATGGCTATCAAGGTGCACTTATCATCAGCTCACAGGGCTGGAAAGCACGTAGTATTTCCACATCTGAAACAGAGAAGAATCTAAAGGGGCCACAAGAAGCCTTTACCGAATCGTTACTAACGAATCTGACATTACTTCGACGAAAAATCAAACAGAGCGATTTAAAGTTTCGCTTCCAAGAAATCGGAACAAGAACTCATACGAGGATTAGCATTTGTTACCTCCAAAGTCTGGCATCGGAGAAAATACTGAAAGAACTGGGTGAGAGATTAGATCGTATTGATATCGACGGAATATTGGACTCTGGATACATTCAGGAGTTAATTTCAGATGAGCCTTACTCCCCCTTTGAAACGATTGGGAATACGGAGCGCCCAGATGTTGTTGCGGGTAGGCTTCTTGAAGGACGGATTGCTGTCTTTGTAGATGGAAGCCCCGTTGTCTTAACTGTGCCTTACTTGTTTGTCGAAGCTTTTCAAGTGAGTGAGGATTATTATATCCATTATATTCAAGCATCATTTAATCGTTGTATTCGCGTGTTAGGAGCCTTTATATCCGTCAGTGTTCCAGCTATTTTTATCGCCATTTTGACGTATAACCAGGAGATGATTCCCACACAACTTTTAATAAGCATCTCTGCGGCGAGAATATCGGTTCCTTTTCCAACCATCGTGGAAGCTTTTATGATGCTTGCGATTTTTGAGATACTGACGGAGGCAGGGGCAAGAATGCCTACCCCGATTGGGCAGACGGCTAGTATTGTTGGTGGCTTAGTTCTGGGTCAAGCAGCTGTTGAGGCCAGAATCGTCAGCGCTCCCATGGTCATTGTGGTAGGGATCACAGGGATCACAGCTCTTCTCAATGTTAAATTAAGAGGGCCGGCTATTATCGCCCGTGTTATTTTCTTAATTCTGGCCTCTATTCTCGGCTTGTACGGCTATTTTATTGGAATTCTTGGTTTGATTGTTCACTTGATGGGGCTATATTCCTTTGGAGTGCCTTATATGCTGACCATTGGCAACATTTCACCTGAGGTGATCAAAGACACAATTCTCCGCGGGCCCTGGTGGGGGATGAAATTACGCACTCCAGTTATTTCTGGTAAAAACCGAAAGAGAATGGCATCACGAAAAAGGGGGTAGTGATATGCGGGCAAAGAAAATCGTGCAATTGACCGTGTTGTCCACCTTAATCGCTGTAGCTTTGCCAGGATGCTGGGACTATAAGGAGATTAATGATCTAATGATCGTAGCTGGTGTTGCGATCGATAAGAATGAAAAGAATGATAATTTAGAACTAACCATCGAAGCCGTTCAAATTGAAGGCAGCAAGAACTCAGCACCCAAATCCCAAACGAATAGTCTAACAGGCAATAACATGTTTGGTGTTGTTCGATCAATGATTTCTCTAACGGGGCAAAGGCTTTACTGGAGTCATGCCAAGACGATTATTATCAGCGAACAGCTAGCAAGAGAAGGAATGACTGGCGTCATTGATTGGTATACCCGGGATACGGAGACAAGGTCTGATGTTAATATGTATATTTCAACTGCGAAGACAGCTAAGGAAATATTCGCTTCACAAAGCAGTTCAAATAAAATTATTTCATTTGAAATGGACCATTTAATGAGAATAGAAGGTGCTTTAAGTACGGCTCCTGATATTCAGATCTGGGATTTTGTCGATCTCTTGGGATCGGAAGGAAGTGCCTGTATTGTTCCAACCGTATATCTAAAGGAAGAGAAGGACAAAAGCAAAATACGTGTGAGTGGACTTGCCATATTTCGTAA
>JAIMBU010000578.1 GCA_023511325.1 Gorillibacterium sp. | reverse complement strand
GATATGGCTCTTTGCATCCAACCGTAGGAGAGTTGCGGGTTGGTAAATTACCCGTTTATATTGATAATCCGCTTGATCAATCGGACACAGAGGACACCTATTATATTGGCCAGCTGAAAGTAACCGAAGTAGAGATGCTTATTCCCGTTACCATAGAGAAGAAACATGGGAAGAAAGAGCTTCGCTTTGATATCGGCTATGGTCTATGCTGCGGACAAAATGAGACCAAAGCCATTGCGATGGGCATATTGGAGCATAGCCTTGAGACAAAGGAGCCGGAATATCCAAGTCAAGATCAGGAATTCGTGCTTTATCACATCGATTCGGTTGAGGCGACCGGCTTTGTGTCCCATCTGAAATTACCTCATTATGTTACCTTTCAATCGAAGCTGGACAGCGCACGTAAGATCAGGCAAAGTGCAGCCAGTGAAAGTAGGGGGGAGAACGGATGAAGATCAGTTACAATTTTGCTTTTTTTGATGAGGGATCCAAAAGAGAGATCCGTAGAGCTACATTAAAAGCTGTAGCTATACCCGGATATCAAGTGCCCTTTGCTTCTAGGGAGATGCCTATTGCTCGGGGCTGGGGAACAGGTGGGCTTCAGTTGACGCTTTCTCTCATCGGCAAGGATGACGTGCTTAAGGTAATCGACCAGGGGGCCGACGAGTCGGTCAATGCAGTCAATATCAAAAAGCTTGTCGTCAAAACAACCGGTATAGCAACGGTTGATGAAGCTTCAGAGGCGACGATTATCCAATCCAGACACCGAATTCCTGAAGTGCCGCTTCGGGAGGATCAGATTCTTGTTCTCCAGGTGCCGATCCCTGAACCGCTGCGTTACTACGAAGCAAGTGAATTTATCACCAAGCGCTTGCATGCGGAGAAAGAATATAGCGGAGCGTGGTTGATCCTGTTTGAGCAAATCATGAAATTTGGCAATATGGCGACGGACGCGGATCACCCGGTTTTGGTTCACGATCGTTATGTGATGGCCCCTAGCCCGATTCCGCGCTTCGATAATCCGAAGATGAATGAATCAAAGGCACTGATTCTTCTTGGAGCAGGAAGAGAGAAGAAGGTATACGCGATCCCGCCCTATACGAAAGTCGTCTCTTTGGCGTTTGAGGATTATCCGTTTGAGGTGGAGCAATTTGCGGGCAAATGCTGTCGGATCTGCGGCTCCGTTGACGTATTTATGGACGAATGGATTGACGATGCAAGCATGGAGAGTCATTACCAGTGCAATGATACCAGCTATTGTTTATCCCAATTGAATAATCGTCAGCTGAAGGAGGGATAGGAGATGGTTGATCACGATATCCCACTGTTATCGATAAACGGGCTAAACAAGCAGTATGGAGCGGGTTGCCCCAGTTGTTCAGGAATCACAGCCGAGCCGCGGCTAACTAATTACTGTCCACATTGCGCTACAGTATATGCCTGTCAGGACATATCTTTTGAACTCTACCCGGGTGAAGTTATTGGGATCGTTGGGGAAAGTGGCAGTGGTAAATCAACACTCATGCAATGTCTGTATTTCGACCAACAGGTGACGAGTGGTGAGGCCTTGATGCAAATCTATCAGGAGGGTCAGGCGAATCTGTTCCTTGAATCCTCCCAGCAACAAAGGTATATCCGTAACCACCTGATGGGAAAGGTTTATCAGAATCCGCTTATGGGGCTACGAATGAATTTCTCCTCGATTGGCAACATTGCCGAAAAGCTTATTGCTGCGGGTAAACGAAATGTTGGGGAGATGGAAGAGCGCGGCAAAGAACTGCTGAAGCATGTGAACATTCCGCTGCATCGGATAAAAGAACCCCCGAAGCGCTTTTCCGGAGGGATGCAGCAGCGGGTGCAAATCGCCAAAGCACTTTCGAATAACCCGCCGATTCTCTTACTTGATGAGGTTACGACTGGGCTGGATTTATCTGTTCAAGCTAGTGTGCTTGACCTCATTAAGAAATTGCAGAGAGAACGAGGCATTAGCATCATCATGGTTTCTCATGATCTAGGTGTCATCCGTATGCTAGCTGATCGAACGATGGTCATGCTGGATGGACGTGTGATCGAATACGGATTAACGGATCAGATTCTCGAAGATCCTCAACATCGTTACACCCAGGAGCTTGTTCATTCTTTACTATAGATTGGTGGAAAGTGATCAGAAAGAGGGAGATCATGTGTATCTCATTAGAAACGGACGAATTGTCACCGAAGAAACAATTCTAGATGGCTATCATTTATTGATTAAGGGCAATCGGATTGCCCGAATTTTACCGGCAGAAGAATCTGTACTTGAGGAGAATGTAGAAGTGATTGATGCGGCTGGAGGATATATAACACCAGGCTTCATCGACCTGCATTCGGATTATATTGAACATATGGCTGCACCGAGACCGACTTCCTTGATGGACTTCCATCTGAGTATTCGCGAAACGGAAAAGGAGCTTATTACGCATGGCATTACCACCATGTACCACTCGCTTTCCCTGTTTAAGGGATCCGAATATGCCTATAAACCCATACGTGAGCCGCAAAATGTACTGAAGTTCATTGATTTGATCAGTGCGACTCATAACAGCCTGCATCTGGTCCGCCATCGTTTTCATGCCCGTTTTGAAATAGACAACATGGCTGAAATTGATAACTTAAAAGCCTATATCGCTGATAAAAAGGTACATCTGGTTTCCTTTATGGACCATACTCCTGGACAAGGCCAATATCGTGATCTAGAGGTTTATCGTTCAACGATCAGGGGCTATAATGACATGAGCGATGAGGAAATCGGACAATTGATCGTCAAACATACGACTAAGGAGAAGCTGACGATGGAGAAGATCGCTGAATTGGCGCAGTTGGCCAAGGATCAGCAAATTCCTATTGCCTCTCATGATGATGATTCCTTAGAAAAGCTGAATCTCGTGCGAAGTTTCGGAGCGGTCATTAGCGAATTTCCAATTACAATAGAGGTCGCAAGGAAGGCGAAAAAGTTAGGAATGTATACCTTAGCCGGTGCACCTAATATACTGCTTGGCGGCTCACATAATGGAAATCTATCAGCTGAGGAAGCTATTCGTGAGGAAGCGATTGACATTCTCTGTAGCGATTATTATCCTGCCGCTATGCTCCACGCAGTCTTTCAAATGTCTGAGCTTTACG
>JAIMBU010000577.1 GCA_023511325.1 Gorillibacterium sp. | reverse complement strand
ATTCAACTAATATTTTTTTAAATTGTAACAAAATTGAAATGTATTTTTCAGGTTCATTTAAGGTTGAGCGGGTATTCTATAACTAGCCCCCCTAATGATATATAGATTATGGAATAGAACCTGCCGGATTGACCACTGGCAGGTTTTTTCCTGTTTACTATAAAGTCAACCTCGTACTTATGACTGAATGCCGCCTGGGTAACCGTGGCTAATGTTCATTGATAGATTGAGACTTAGCGGATTTGCCGCTGAACTGCACGTTCCCACATCTGGTATTGCTCGTTCCGCCGCGCTTCACCCCAAGTCGGATAGAAACGTTCCTTTTCGGTCCATAGTTTTTGCAGTTCCTCCCGATCGCCCCATAAGCCAATGGCTAGTCCGGCAAGATAAGCGGCTCCGAGAGCTGTCGTCTCTTGTTCCTGAGGCAGAGTGACAGTCCGACCCAATATATCCGCCTGAAATTGCATCAAGAAGTGGTTCTTCACCATGCCTCCATCTGCCCTCAGCTCGCAAAGGCGAATACCTGACTCCTGCTCCATCACGCGGATGACGTCCGCCGTTTGGTAAGCTACGGCTTCAAGTGCTGCCCGGACAATATGCTCCTTGCGTGTTCCCCGTGTAATCCCCGTGATCATGCCGCGTGCATCCGGATTCCAATAGGGAGTGCCAAGCCCATTAAAGGCTGGGACAAAAAACACACCATCCGTATCCGGTACGGACGCCGCCAATTGCTCTGACTCCGAAGCGTGGCCGATCAGGGACAATCCATCTCTCAGCCATTGAATGACCGCCCCAGCCGTGAACACGCTGCCTTCGAGCGCATACTCCGTGCGACCTTCAGCTTGCCATGCTATGGTTGTCAGCAAGCCATGTCTTGATTCCTTTGGCTGCTCTCCGGTATTCATCAAGAGAAAGCATCCAGTCCCATAGGTGTTTTTGAGCATGCCTTCTTTATGACAGGCTTGTCCAAATAATGCAGCTTGTTGATCCCCTGCTGCCCCAGCGATCGGCACCTCTGTTTGTCCGGGGATCTCATTGGTCATACCGAAGATTCCACTGGATGGACGCACCTCAGGTAGCATGGATAAAGGAATACCGAAGCTTTGACACAAATCCTCATCCCAAGTAAGCTTATGAATATTAAACATCATCGTTCGGGATGCATTGGTCACATCTGTGGCGTGGACTTTACCATTCGTCAGCTTCCAGATCAGCCAGCTATCCACGGTACCAAATAATGCTTGGCCTTCCTCCGCCTTTTGCCGCAGCCCCGGCACATTCTCCAATAGCCAAACAAGCTTAGTCGCTGAAAAGTATGGATCGATGATAAGTCCGGTCTTCGCTCGGATCTCCTCTTCGCGACCCTCCTCCTTCAAGCGATTGCACAGTGCTGTTGTTCTTCGGCATTGCCAGACGATAGCCGGATGGAGCGGCTTACCCGTTTCACGATCCCAAACAATGACGGTTTCCCGCTGATTCGTAATTCCAATGGCGATAATTTCGTTAGGCTCACGGCTGACGACGTCAAGCATAACCGCGCGCTGTGTGTTCCAAATTTCTTCCGCGTCATGCTCCACCCAACCATTATAGGGAAAATATTGCGTAATCTCCCGCTGTGAGCTGGATACCGCCCGACCTGCCTGGTCGAATAATATCGCTCGGCAGCTCGTTGTCCCTTGATCTAGGGCAAGGATAAATTGCGGCTTCTTCATAGATTCCCGTTCCCTTCCTTGTAACCTATCGTAGGCGTGACAAACCCTCCGGTACTTGCCGGAGGGTCGGACTACCCATCATTCAGTAATGTTCACACATCGATATGGGTATAAGCATAGAGCCTTTAGCAATCGACTCCCCATAACGCAGTGCTACTTATGCACCCTATAAGCCGCTCTTGCATGTACCACTTACACCTTGCTATTACTTAACAGTATACTGCAACATGCTCTGCTATTACTTAACGCTGTCCTACCCTAGGAACTTAGCACTGCTCCACCACAGCAAAAGCGCCTGCCGTAATCCGGGTGTGCGTGACGCTGACATGTATATGAATCGTTCCGGGCACAATTCCTAGCCGTAGAAGAGCTGGAAGCGACACAGTACATACAGGTCGCCCAGCCGAATCGGCCATAACCTCAATATCGCCGAAGCTGATCATGCTGCCAATTCCCGTACCGAATGCTTTGGCTACAGCTTCCTTAGCGGCAAAACGCCCCGCTACATACTCAGCAGCCTTGCCTCCTCGTTCCTCGAGGAACGTCAGCTCTGCATCCGTCAGCACGCGTTTTAAGAAGCGTCCTGCTGCTTTACCAAGCAAAATATGCTCTACCCGGTCAATTTCTGTCATATCCGTACCAATTCCAATGATCACTAGTGAGCTCATCCTGTTCTATTTTTTAAAAAGATCGACGTAACAGTAAACACCGTCAGGTGCATCCTCGTAACCGATGCTACGGATGGAGCTCAGGGGGATAAAATGCAAGCCACCGCCCGGTGACAAGTCTTGATAGGTAATCACGTGCAGAACAAGGTCAAAGGCAATGATTACCCCATGCAATTCATTACCACTTGTTCCTACGGTCACCGTGGAGCCATCTTTAATCAGGTCTCTTACCAGATCAGAAAAGGTTAATGCCTCCATATATTTCTCCTCCTCGAAACCATTAAATACCTGGAATATCAACTCGCTTATGGCTCGTACGGATGTAGATACTCTCTAACTTTTCCTTAACCTTAGGGTCAATCTGCTTGCCCTCAAGGTAGGAGCTGTTATCTTCATAGGTGATGCCAAGCTCGCCTTCATCTGTTTGATTATCCCACAAACCAGCAGTCGGAGCCTTATCCAAAATGCTTTGCGGAACACCGATTAATTGGGCGATCTGACGAACCTGTCGTTTGTTGAGCGACTTAAGCGGCGTGATGTCCACAGCTCCATCTCCCCATTTGGTGAAAAAGCCTGTGATTGCTTCGGATGCATGATCCGTTCCAACAACGATCAGATTGTTCGTAGCAGCGAGTGCATATTGAATGACCATCCTGGTTCGGGCCATAATATTCCCTTTGTTTTCTTTGGCCAAGCTTTTCCCAGTTCCTGATGCTTGCAGGGCCTTGTCCGCTTCCAAGGCAATCTGATCCACAGAATCCTTGATATTTTTCTCCGCCACA
>JAIMBU010000576.1 GCA_023511325.1 Gorillibacterium sp. | reverse complement strand
GCAATACAGATCTAACCTTCATGCAGTTTATTACGAATTTAGCTCCTATTATTATCATCATTATGCTTCTCACCGCTCTGTTCTTCGCCATCTTCTATCGCAAATCCCTACGCACTACACCAGAGCTCAAGGCTGAGCTTATGACGCTTGATGAGCATAGCGAGATTACTGATCTGCCCTTGCTAAGAAAGTCACTTGTCGTGCTTGCTTTAACCATAGTCGGCTTTTTCATTCATCAGACGATCCATCTTGAATCTGCGACGGTCGCATTGGCCGGGGCATTCCTGCTTCTACTGCTTACAAATGAGCGGTTTCTGGAGAAATCATTGGAGCGTGTGGAGTGGACGACCATTTTCTTCTTCTTGGGACTCTTTGTTCTGGTTTCAGGGCTTGTGGAAACGGGGGTTATTGCGAAGCTCGCCGAGCGTGCTATAGACTTAACCGGAGGCAATCTTACCGCGGCCTCCCTGATGATTCTTTGGCTAAGTGCCATCGCCTCTGCCTTTATCGATAACATTCCCTTCGTCGCAACGATGATCCCCTTGATTCAGGAAATGGGTCAACGCGGCATAACGGACTTGAATCCTTTATGGTGGAGTCTTTCAATTGGTGCCTGCCTCGGTGGTAACGGTACGCTCGTAGGAGCGAGTGCTAACCTGATCGTAGCGGGTTTGGCTGCCAAAGAAGGTCACCCTATAACATTCCTTGGCTATCTCAAAATTGGTTTCCCCCTGATGGTGGCTTCCGTGGTAATCTCAACGGTCTATGTCTACTTGCGTTATTTAATCTAGTTAGAATTGCTCAAGAAAGCAACAAACAGCAAAACGCAAAAAAAAGTTATTCACCGTTCGCAGAGTTATCCACAAACTTATCCACAACATGTTAACAACCGAATAAATGTTCGTTTTTTGTAAAGGAAGGAGGGCACGAATGCAAGAAGATACAGCGAGTAACAGGGACGAGCATATACACTGGATGCGGGAGGCCATTGCCGAAGCAGAGCAAGCTAGAAGCCTCGGCGAGGTTCCGATTGGCGCCGTCATTATCCGTGATGGGACGGTGATCGGCCGTGGCCATAACCTCCGAGAAACAACCGCAGATCCTACTGCTCACGCTGAGATCATCGCGATCCGTGAGGCCAGTCAAGCGATTGGTGCTTGGCGGCTGCAGAGCTGTACGCTCTATGTCACACTTGAGCCCTGCCCGATGTGTGCAGGAGCCATTGTTCAGGCCAGATTGCCTCTTGTTGTCTATGGGACGCCTGATCCAAAGGCGGGCTGTGCAGGTACGTTGATGAATCTTCTGCAAGAGCCGCGTTTTAATCATAGCGTCGAGCTTGTAACGGATATTCTCCGCGAAGATTGCGCCCTCCTGTTGACTGACTTTTTTCGCAGCCTTCGTTTGAAGAAAATCCAGTCACTCCCCATTGATACAAGTGAATGACCTTAACGGACAGAGCAGATACAAGTCATTCATCCTTCTTATATTTGGCAAATATTCAAGAACGGATGGGTTAATGGAGGAAGCGACGATGCCCGCAGCGAACGCAGCTTCAAAACGCATGCTGTCTCTAGTACTTGCCGTTACACTTATCCTCAAAATTGTACTTGTGCTCTATTCCGGCCCCTCATTTGATTATCAATCAGATGACCGTGAATACCTTCGATCTGCCCAGATCTTACTTGAACAAGGGACACTAACCTATAACGACCCGACACGTCCTACTGCATTTATTACTCCGGCTTATCCTGGTTTTCTTGCAATGCTAATCAAGCTGACCGGATCGATTCCTACTGCGGCACAAGCCGCACGTATATTGCAGGCTGTGATGATTACAGCAGCATTGTGGCTGCTCTATGGGATCGGCGTCCGTCTGTTCGATGGAAGAACAGCATTGTTCGCGGTTGTACTCTGCAGTCTTTATCCACCGCTGTGGCTAATTTCCAATTTTATTTTTACCGAGTCGTTATTCATCCTCGTCCTTTTTGTTCTGATTACGGTGGCACTACGCGCGGAGGAGCACCCTACCCTGCTGATGGCCGTTCTCTTTGGTCTCGTCTGGGCTGCAGCTGTCTATGTTCGGCCAACCATTGCCCTCTGGCCCGGTATTGTTCTGCTCATGCTGGCTGCTAGAAAACGTGTATCTCTGGCCCGATTAGCCCGCTGTGGGCTGACAGCGGCTCTCGTCTTTGTGCTTTGTCTAGCACCTTGGTGGGCACGAAACTACCAGGTTTCCGGCGGCGACTTTATTCCACTTACCAGATCCTCGGGAAACCCGCTTCTTTTGGGTACGTATCCATGGACGGTACCTGCTTTATTCCTTGATGAGCAGAGAACCTGGCACAAGACCGATAATCTTTGGATCAATGATAAAGAAGATACGGAGCGAGCAGTCGAACGGCTAAAAACAGGCTTCCATCATTCTTTTTGGACTTACATAAGCTGGTACACTATCGGCAAATTCCTGCTGTTCTGGGGTGATGTTTTTTATTGGTTACCTTTACCGGGAATCCCTCTCAGCGTAGCAATCGTCTTGCATGAACTTTTCCTTATCCTAGGGTTTAGTGGAATTGTCCGCTGTCGTGACCATAAGGCGGGTTTGCTAATTTCATTACTTATCTATATGACTGTCTTGCACATGATCTATCTCTCTCATTCCCGGTACTCGCTCCCTTTGATGCCGATTGTCTTCTTGTTCACTGCATCAGAAATCCAACGATTATTTCACAGAACAGGCATATTTACTCGTAAAAAGGTATTTAAAAATGACAATAAGCATTGACAAAGATGACTTTTTCTATGATAATAATAAACGGTGCTGGCGATAAAAAAATCATAACCCCCTCCTTTCGCTTTATATCCCCCAAATTCCCCTATAAGGCCAGCACCTATTTGCATTTAGAAAGAGAAGCTGGCCTCTAGTCCTGACAGAAAAGTGAAGGTCAGTCTATGGACGATAAAAGTTGAGAAAAAAACTGGTATAGAGCTTTTTTAAATCGAGTTTAAGTTAGTCCTGGCTTATGGGCAGTGTCTGGAGGGAACATCCCTTGAAGCATTTGAACACTCTTTCGTCGGCATCCAAGGTCAGTATTTTAGGAAATTTCGGGGGAGCGCGCCCGGAGGGATTTGAACCCCCGCCCTTTGGATTCGAAGTCCACCGCTCTATCCACTGA
>JAIMBU010000575.1 GCA_023511325.1 Gorillibacterium sp. | reverse complement strand
TTCCTATCTAAATACTAGCAAGATCATTCAATCTCTGAACTTATTGTAGCATAATCAGGGAACCAGATCTAAATTGCTAACCCCTACACTTGCTACACTTGTTTCCGATCCAGATTACGGTATTGCACCGCTTCTGCCATATGCCCAGTCTCAATCCGCTCAGCACCTTCCAGATCAGCGATAGTACGAGCCATTTTCAGAATACGATCATGGGCGCGGATACTTAAGCCAAGCCCCTCAAAGGTGCGACGAAGCATGTCTTCCGCTTGCGGCCCAAGTGGACAATATTTACGTAAAAGGCGCCCAGATAGCTCGCCATTATACTGAATTCCCTCGCCTGCATAACGCTTATCTTGGACAGCACGGGCAGTCAACACGCGTTCCTTCATCTCTCGCGAAGACAAAGAGCCTACAGAAGCTGCAAGCTCACTATATTCCACCCGTGGTACTTCTACCTGCAGATCAATCCTGTCCATTAAGGGACCAGATATTCGCGAACGATAACGAAGAAGCTGAAGGGGAGAGCAGGTGCAGGAGGATGTAGCAGAGTCCCCCTCGTAATTCCCACATTGGCAAGGATTCATCGACGAAGCAAACATAAAAGAGGAGGGAAAAGTATAAACGCCCTTAGCCCGACCGATGGTCACTGTACGATCCTCAAGCGGCTGACGGAGAACCTCAAGTGCTGCTCGCGAGAACTCGGGTAGCTCATCCAGAAAAAGCACGCCATGATGAGCTAAACTTACTTCGCCCGGCTTCGGTATTGAGCCCCCGCCAATTAATCCAGCAGCAGAGACAGTATGATGAGGGGCACGAAAGGGGCGGGTACGGAGTAGTTCCGTCCGCCCTTGCAGCTTACCAGCGACGCTATAAATTTTTGTCGTTTCCAGTGCCTCTTGATCCGTTAATTCAGGTAGAATCGTGGGTAACCGACGAGCAAGCATAGTTTTCCCCGTTCCTGGAGGACCAATAAGCAGCACATTGTGAAAACCCGCTGCGGCGATGGTCAATGCTCTTTTGGCATGAAGTTGGCCACGAATATCGGAGTAATCGAGCGCATTATCTGTCTGCCCTAGCTTGTTCGGATCACTCTCCAGAGATGTAACCATTATGGAACTCCCTGCATGTTTGGATGAGGGAACGGCTTGTGAGTGACCACCTGCAAGCCAATTGTCTTTGCTTGAATCAATTGTGCGAATTTCATTGAGGTGGCGCAGGGGAAACGCATAGATCCCCTCAATGAGTAGCGCTTCTTGAAGGTTATCAGCGGGCAGGATGATCCTTTTGATGCCTTGGATTCTGGCATGGTGTACCATAGCTAGGACACCGGGTACAGGTCGCAAGCTCCCGTTCAGTGCCAACTCCCCAATAATCAAAGTATCCTCTAGCAAACGAGCCAATAGTTGACCGCTGGTCACAAGCATGCAGAGGGCGATAGCCAGATCATAGGAGGAGCCTTCCTTGCGGACATCGGCAGGAGCTAAATTGACGGTCACTCGCTCCATCGGAAAGCTAAACTTGCAGTTCTTGACTGCTGCTCTGACCCGTTCCACGGACTCCCGGACGGCGGTGTCAGCAAGTCCAACGACATTAACCTGAGGTAAGCCATTGGTAATGTCCACTTCAACCTCAATCATCTGTCCATCAATTCCAAGAATACAAGCTGTATATACTTTACCAAACATATAAAAAACACCTCTCTCTATCCCGTGGCCGCAAAATACTACGGTACCGGATCGGAGAAAGGTGCTTCCTCATAACCAATCGTTTCGGATCATGATATTAGTCTCGCTTATTGCTACAAGCTTATTACTTCAGCACATAAGAATATTCTCTGCTAATGAAAGGATTCCTGCATGCAACTACTCCATTATCTGTAACATGACTGCTATGGGGATTAAACTGAATTGTTTGATCACTTGTTACAGTAAATATCGAAGAATTGATTGCATCGACAAAGTTGCCAAGATCAAGGATGCCGAGATTGTTCACAAAGGTAATCTCCTGAAGCGTGCCATGCCGATCGACATAATTTAATATCAAGTAAAAGTTTCTAGCTCCTTTCACTTTCTTGGTACCTATACCAGATATGGCTCCAACAATATCGACTCCATCCCCATTATTAAAAAACTGTTGTCGACAAATGATCGGTTTGTTGCAATGAATGAGAACATATGTTCCTGATCTATGGCGGAACTTAAGTCGTTTTGTTTTGGACAGTTTAAATAAAAAAATTACATAGGTTGGGGGGGTTATTATGTCAATTAATCATGAACAACTGACTGAATTCCTTGTAGAAGCTAAGAAGAACACATACGCAGCACAAGGAGATGAGGCATCCGTTCAGCCGCTATTAAATGGTTCAAAGCAACTTGAATATCGTCGTGGCGATTACTTCTATCGAGATATTTATTTTGGCTATGGATTCTTTATTGGACAAGAAACAATAGAGTTTGAGAATCAACAGATATGGTCCATGGTTTATTCAGGAGGGGTGATGATGTCCAATGCAGTTAGGGATATCATTGATCCTATCTATAAATTTCTCAGGCGAGCGTTAAAGCAGGTTGATACAAACTCTATCTATCGTGGTCCTAACCACTATCAAGAGGATGCTTACCTTTATGAGAATGAGTACGAAGGCACACTTGAAGACTTTCACGGCAAGGAAATCATTATATTGGACGGCGATAAGGTATATGAATTGCGGTATAACGGCGGGATCATTCGCTAAGTAACTCGCCTCGATAACGACAATATGTATGAAATTGAGTAAACAATTATAGCATTCGTTACATTAACAGCTTACGAATGGCTGCCATATTGTCCGTGGCCAAATCGTAGCCATGCTGCCATGTATCTTTCAGCTTGCTGACATCCTTCTCAAAGCTGTCTAAAGATTGCTTAGGACGAAGGATAATCGCTTGCCCTTCTTTCTCTAGCTGCTCACAAAGGGCTAAAGTTTCATTGTATACTTCATGTCTGGTTAGTAAAACTTTTTCGAGATTGGGATAGCTACGCTTTAATAGCTTGCCGACAATCGTATTTTGTTTGCCTAATTGCTTAACATAACCTTCTGGTTGGGTCAGAATAATCAGGTGCTTATCGTTTCCATCGGCAATCGCTTTGCGAACGGGAATGGGGTCGCTTAAGCCACCGTCATAATATTTGGAGC
>JAIMBU010000574.1 GCA_023511325.1 Gorillibacterium sp. | reverse complement strand
GTCTTGCCGTTCTTCTGCACGATTGCCCAGCTACTCTTCGCCAGCTTTTAATTTAGCCAAAAGTGGTTCGTATTCTGGATTTAGATCAGGATACTTGAGGTTCATGTCTTCCATGGTGGCGAGAGCAATTTGCAGTACCACATAATCGCGGTACCAGCGTTCGTCACCTGGCACAATGTACCAAGGTGCTTCATCACTGGAGCATTTCTCAAAGGCTTCCTCATAGTACTTCATATATGAATCCCAGTATTCACGTTCACTAAGATCACCCGGATCGAACTTCCAGTGCTTATGTTGCTTTTCTAAACGTTCGATCTGCTTCTCTAACTGAAACTCCTTGGAGATGTTTATAAAAATTTTGACGATCTTCACGTTGCTATCTACAAGTAGCTTCTCAAAATGCTTGATTGAACGAAAATTGCGTTTCGCTTGTTTGTCGGAGATGTTGCCATGGACACGCGTTATCAGCACATCCTCATAATAGGAGCGATTGAATGCCGCGATCTCTCCCTTGGCAGGAACAATCTTATGTGCTCGCCAGAGAAAGTCATGACTGAGTTCCTCTACTGTTGGAGCTTTGAAGCTGTGAACACGCAAGCCCTGAGGATTGACTCCGGCGAATACCTGCTTAATCACGCCATCCTTACCACTGCAATCCATACCCTGAAAAACAAAGAGAACGCTTTGCTCTTTAGCAGCAAACAGCTTATCCTGCTCATGTACAAGCTTCTCTTTTAAACGTTCGACCGCTTCCGCAACCTCTTCACGATTCTGATATTCTCCTGTATCTTTAGGATCAAATTCTTTGAGATCAACCTTTTTCCCTGGAGAAAGTCGATACTTCTTCAACATGCAAATCACTCCTCACACCTGTGCTTCTCTTCTTATTACCCAAAGTAGAGCCGATGATACCTATGCCTCTGTGCGATACCCTATGATAATCGTTATACTCCTTATTCGGGGCTTATTCAACGCCTACTCAACAATCAGCTTTAAGGTTGCTGTAACAAGCGGTAGTTTATGTTCAAATTTGCAGAAATGACCTATAATATAATACAAATTGTAAAATGAATTATCGAGAATTAGGTCATCATCTTGAGGAAATTTGACGCTTGTGTTTAATTAATGAACCTTTTTTCTGCATCACCAATTTCAGGAAGGGTGCCTGATTAGATGAAAACATGTGCGATTGTATACAATGGGAGCCTCAACAGTGAGAAATTTCTTTATCAGGTTCGTTGGCTGGAGCGAGTGGCTGATGCGCTTTCCTATAAGGTAACCGTAATTGGAAACCATGAGCTAATCCCCACGGTGGCAGGGGGGCGGACGATGATCACAGGTAAGTATTCCGGATACGAACCTGATTTTTTCTTTTTCTGGGACAAGGATGTTAGGCTGGCCCGACATTTGGAGAAGATGGGCTTTACGCTGTACAACAATGCTCGTAGCATCGAGATTTGTGACGACAAATCCTTAACCTTTGAGGTCTTGGCTAATCATGGCTTGAAGCTACCCAAGACGATCACGGCTCCCATGGTGTATGATCATAACGAAATTGGTGACTATGCCAGCTATGAAACCATTATCGAGGAGCTTGGCTTCCCTATGGTTGTGAAGGAAGCCTTTGGCTCCTTCGGCGAGCAGGTTTATCTTATCGAGAATCGAGAAGCGTTGTTGGATATCACGTTTCGCCTGCGGCATCGTCCCCATATTTTTCAGGAATTGATCACTTCAAGCTACGGTCGAGACATTCGAATCAATGTCATTGGTGATCAGGTTGCTGCAAGCATGCTTCGTAAGTCCGAGACCGATTTCCGGGCGAACGTGACAACGGGTGGCAAAATGTATCCTTATACGCCCACTGAAGCAGAGAAACAACTAGCAATCACCTGCACACAACTGATTGGAGCAGATTTTGCCGGGGTGGATCTGCTTTTTGGACCGGATGGCGAGCCTTATGTTTGTGAAGTGAATTCAAATGCTCATTTTAAGAATATTTTTGACTGCACAGGAATTGATCTTGCCGTGATGATGATCGATTACATTCGCAGTAAACACGATAGCATTTGGCGAATTAGAAAACAACATGATCGATAAAATGCATGTTTGCAGCGAGGAGGTAACCCATGCTTAAGGGCTGGTTGATTTATAACCAAGCGGATGCTGAGCGCAACAGAGCGTATATAGACTGGTTCTTAAGTGAAGCTGAGGCAGCGGGCGTAGAGCTTCAGTTCGTATCTAAAGAAGATTTAACCTTCGGCGTGAAGAATAATCTGCTTTATTTGAAAAGAAGCAATGAACCGGATAGACTTCCTGATTTTTGTGTAATGAGGAATATGGATGAACTGCTGAGCGTCCATCTGGAAGCGCTTGGGGTAAAGGTATACAATAACTCCTTTGTTTCACAGATTGCTAATGACAAAGCGAAGGCTCATCAGTATCTCGCCAAGCATAATATTCCGATGCCGGACACGACTTTTGTGCAGGCTGACGATTATCGCGAAGCGAATTTTACCCGACTGGTCTTTCCGGTTGTGTTAAAAGCGGTAAAAGGTAGAGGCGGCACGGAAGTATTCCTTATCGATTCCTTAGAGGAATTAACGGCTAGGGTAAAGCTACGGTTAGAGCGTGGTTCTGATTCCTATGTGGTGCAGCAGCTAGTCCAGCCGGGTAAAGATCTACGAGTATTTATCGTTGGTCAGCAGATTGTCGGTGCGATTCTGCGTGAATCCGATCGCGACTTCCGAGCTAATTTTTCTCTTGGCGGTCGTTCTTCGCTTTATCCGCTAAATGAAGTAGAGACCTCGCTCGTCCGGCAGATCATGGATTTGTTTGAGCTTGGCATGGTTGGAATCGATTTTGTTTTTGGTCATGACGGCAGCATGCTCTTTAATGAAATGGAGGATGTGGTGGGCAGTCGGACACTTTCGCTGAACTCTGATCTTAATATCTTGAAGATTTATTTAGATGCTTTAACTGGTATAATTTGGGAAGATGATAATTCCGTGAGCAGAGTAGTTATAGAAAGAAAGGAGATAGATAAAACTCCTTTTATTCGTTGTGAAGTTAGATTTTGACGCATTAAATGGCGTCTTAATTCAAGTAGAGAAATCTTGACCTCTGCGAGTTTAGTCTCGTATGTCAAGATTATCTCTACCTTTGTAGTTTAAGGGTTCAAGGTTTAAGGG
>JAIMBU010000573.1 GCA_023511325.1 Gorillibacterium sp. | reverse complement strand
CCCCGGAATAATTCCGTATGCTCGCGAAGATAATGTTCAACTGGCGTGATCAGCTTGCCTTGGATAATCCATTGCTTCAGGTACTCTAGCTTGATAGTACTCTTATGCTCTCGCATGAAGGTATCTACCTGATCCACCCGATCGGCCAGCATCTCAATTCCATAGCGAATGACCTTATATTCCTCCCTCGGCCCTTCGTCCGTCTTGCTCTGCAATTGCAGTCCAAATTTCATCTCCAGTTGATCAGCAAGCTGGGAAAAGGGCTTATACGTACGCCGTGAATTCCAGAACAGAATACCAAGCATCAGCACCACAAAGGATGCAGCGAAGGCAAGCATTTTATTGCGGAAGGAATTGAAATCCGCGCGAATCAGTTCAATCCTGGCTATGTTATAAAGCATCCAGCCTTGCGGCTCGATGCGCGCATATTGTACGGACCACTGCTCATCCTTATATTTGTGCGTATAACTCCCAGACTCCAAGGTAGACTTCCCGGTTAGCTCGATGTACAAATCCTCTGTGCCGCTTGTGCCTAGCATCATTTGTCCGCTCTGATTAAGAATGAATGAACGCATTCCCGAGCTGCGGTCGTCCTTAAGTAAATACTGCTGCAGCAATGTATTATCGAGAATCATGGCCAAATAACCGAAGGATTGCTGACCGGATGGTACCGTGGGTATGATCAGTGCCAGCTTCTGCTGTCCGTCCTTTTCATAGACAATGAAATTCAAATAGGACTTTCGGGTCTGCTTGACAATATCCAATATGGACTGATCGGAGAATTGCGTGAAGGTGGATATTCCGTATTTCAAGTTAATCGCATGCTCAGTTCGCATATTGAACAAATAGATATTCTCTACGAAGGGCTCCGTTGTCATATAGTTGGTCGCCGCTTTTATCGCATCAATCTGCTGCTGTGGCTCCTCTATGCGATCCGTCAGCCAGACGCTGATGCTTTTATCCTGATACATATTTAAGCCGTAAGCAGTCATTTTCCGGAAAAAGAACTCTGCGTTCTCCTGTGAATGGATGACCTCGATTCGATTGACTTTATCGATTTGCTTCAGGGCGTAGTTAGAGAACTGATGTGAAATAATATAAACGAAGGGGATCGACACCAGCGAAAAGAGAATACACAGCACGAGGAAAATACGAATATATTTTTGCTTTGGAATGAACCGCTTCATACTTTTCCCCCCCAAATGACAGTTTCACAGGATCAAAGAAAGCGCTCTCACAGATGTAGAATGGAGGTTGGGCCTTTTCTTTTATAGCTCTGACACTCGTACTTTACCTCATTTGATAAAACTTTGCCATGATAAATATGAATATAAATTGACACCTATTTTAACCTTACCAAAAGTGGCAGACAACAGCTGGAGCAATTTTGGGTCAATTGGACCGAATTGGAGCAGGCCGCACAGGAACGAGGCGAGGATATCGCCCAGGTAATTGGGGAGGACTACAAAATCTTTTGCGACGACATTATTGCTCAAGCTACTCCGAAATCACTAGTGGAAAAAGCTAAGGAGAGTCTATCCATTATCTTCAGTTGTTTATCCATCCTATTGCTGATCCAATCCCTATCCACCCTACCGATTAAAGACTGGCTAGTCAATGGATTTAAAGGATCAGAATGGAATTATCATAGCGTACCGATCAGCTTAAGTTTCTTCCCCTTTGCTGTGCTGATCACAGTGACGGCCTGGTTGACTGTGCTTTGGATCGGAAAAACAGCATTTGTCGTTGCGGAACCAGCCAACAGTTCTGGAACAGCTTTCAAGAAAGAACTCACATCCAAGCAAATTCGCCAGAGCGTTATTGGAGGTGCCGTTCTCACCGTTTTGATCGTTGGTGTTGGTTTTCTTACCTACATGCTCAGCGACGTGATATTATTTTCTGTTCATGCAGCTATCCTAGGCGGAGTGATTATCGTATTGTTCCTGCTCGGAAGATGGACCCGGTAAAATGAAATGCCCTGCTCAACGCCTCAATCATGAGGTATGAACAGGGCATTCGTCTAATCAGAGAGCACTTCTTTCAAATGTGACCGCAAAAGCTATGCAAATTCGTGACATCTCAGGTTTATTCTTAAGCCGTTTTCTTAGAAGAATACTTTTATGGTCTTGATCTCAAACGCAAGGAAATCTAAGGTTACTTCTTGATCATCAATCGAGAGTTCTGACACTTCTTCCTCAAGCATATTCACCAGTGTAACCCGACTAGGAGCTTTAGCGAAGGTAAGCTTTACCCTCTGGACGGCTGAACGCTCCGCTTCATACAACCGAACAACATAAGCTTGGCCCTCTTCTGCTGGCTTGATCGCCTCTAGGATTACATTGGGAGCAGCAATGGCTATAAAGGAGCCCATCGCGCTCGCAGGGGTGCCTGTTATCATCAGCGGTTGAACATTAAGTTCATATGCTGGTCGGATGACAGTTTCGGCACTAAATCCCCCTTGGTGTGGTAGTAAGGCGTAGGTCAGTTCATGAATACCTTGGTCACCACGGGGATCTGGATGAGTGCCCCCTTTATGCAAAGTAAGACGTAGGTCAGAGCCTTCTACGGAAATACCATATTTGCAATCATTAAGCAGGGCTACGCCAAACCGATTCTCCGAGAGATCGGTCCATTTATGGGTGCATACCTCGAACATGCTTTGATCGTAATTGGTATTCGTATGCGTCGGGCGCTCCACATGACCGAATTGCGTCTCGTGACGAGCACTTTGGGCCAGAAGGTTAAGATCAAACCCAACTTTTAAGAGCTGGTGCTTTTCCTGCCAATCAATAATCGTTTCAAAATCTACCCTCGGTGTATTGGCATGAAAAACAATATCTTGCTTAAGCGAGGATTGATTGCCTATTCTATAATGACTTCTAATGCGGAACTGCAATGAACCGTCTGCTACGACCTGTCTACTGACCCATTCGGTTTGCAGCTTCAGCTTGCCAAATACATAGAAGCCATAAAAAACAGAACCAACCGTGAAGTGCGCGGTGTCCTCGTGGCACCCAGCATAGCAAAAGATGTGCAGAGACTTTTGGAAACCCTTGGGCTTGAGTTTAAGGCTTTAAACCCTAAAAAATGCGCTGAAATTCTAAAAAGGACTGAAACTAAACGACTTGAATCCTTCTTCTCAGAGGGGGAAAAGCCCGATGATTAGGAGAATTGTTCCATTAGCCTTTGAC
>JAIMBU010000572.1 GCA_023511325.1 Gorillibacterium sp. | reverse complement strand
GATGAAGCCGACAGCCTGAAAATCATGGATTACGCATATGATCAGGGAATGAACTTTTTTGATACGGCCAATGTGTATAATCAGGGAGCAAGCGAAAGAATCGTCGGCAAAGGACTTAGGGGCAGGCGCAGCGAAATCATTCTTGCGACTAAGGTACGCGGACAGATGGGTAAAAGTCCGAATGAAGCAGGGCTGAACCGCCGCAACATCCTGTCGGCTGTTGATGCCAGCCTGAAACGACTGGAAACCGATTATATCGACGTCTATTACATGCATGCGCCTGATTACGAAACCTCCTTGGAGGAATCACTGGAAACGATGTCCTCTTTGGTGAAAGCGGGAAAAGTTCGTTATATAGGCGTAAGCAATTTTGCTGCCTGGCAGATTGCGGACATGCTGTCTATCTGTGATAAGCGCAATTACATACCACCGATGATCACTCAGAATGTTTATAATCCCATCACACGAGGAATCGAAACAGAGCTTGTTCCGTTCCTTGAGGCGCACAGCATGGGAATGGCTATCTATAATCCTATCGCCGGTGGCTTGCTCGCAGGTAAACATAGGCCAGGAAAGCCCGGAGAGAATACCCGTTTCTCCAACAATAAGGCGTATTATGATCGTTACTGGTCAGATGAGAATTTTGCCGCTGTTGAGAAACTTACGGAAATTTCCAGCGAGCATAACCTAACTATCCTGCAGCTTGCGATGAAATGGTGCGCTGGGCAGAAGAACGTCACGAGCATCATTACCGGTGTAAGCCGTCTGTCTCAGATTGAGCAGAATATCGCTTCGATCGAGGGAGACCCGCTGGCTACCGGGATATTGGCACAGTGTGATGAGATCTGGCACTCATTGATGGGCACCCGCTTCGGATACAACCGATAAGGAACTAGATTCAATCGATAATCTTTGTATTAAGCTTGCTATCCTGCTCTTCGACCCAAACAACGTGAGGACGCAGCAAGTAAATGATAAGTGTTATTTAGGTTTTTTTTGTCAGGCTCTATAACAAAGGCTCCTGACAGCGAAGCTGCTTGAAGGAGGCATGAAATGAGAAGAGTGGCAATTATTGGAGCAGGCAGTATCGTATTCTGCAAAACCCTGATGCTGGATATTATGGCGACGAAGGCATTGGAGGAAACCGAGTTTGTCCTTATGGCTCCATCCACTGCAAAGACCGCACAGGTTGAGGCCTATGCCAACAAAGTCATTCAAGAGAATGGCTTAAAATCCAAGGTTTCCATTACCACGGATCGCCGAGAAGCCTTGGCCGGAGCGGACTATGTGATTTGTACTTTTCAAGTGGGTGGTGTTACTGCCTTTGAAATGGATTATAAGATCCCACTCAAATATGGTGTGGATCAATGTGTCGGCGATACATTGGGGCCAGGCGGTATCTTTCGGGCCTTGAGGAGTATTCCGGTTATCCTCGAAGTCGCCAAGGACATGGAAGAGTTGTGCCCAGACGCACTTCTGCTCAACTACGTCAATCCCATGGCTATGATCGGCTGGGCACTCGGAGAAACCAAAGTGAAATTTGTCGGGCTTTGCCATGGCGTGCAGACGACGCTGGACCTGATCGCGGGTTATGTAGACGTTCCTAAAACCGAGATTGATTATGTAAGTGCAGGTATCAATCATATGGGATGGTTTCTCAAGCTGGAGCACGAGGGGAGAGATCTCTATCCGGTACTACGGGAGAAGTTCGAGCAGCCGGAGTTCTACGTTAATGAGAAGGTGCGGGGAGAAGTATTTCGTCATTTCGGCTATTTCATGACCGAATCAACAGGACATCTTTCTGAATATGTCCCCTGGTTCCGTAAGAATGCTAGAGAGCTTTCGCTCTATTGCGACGAACCAGCATTCGGCGGCGAATCGGGCACTGCATATAACTGGTCGGCCTATGTCGCAGACAAGTACAACCAACCCCACATCATGGATGGTGAACCGCTGAAACTCCCGCCGCGAAGCGTGGAGTACTGCGCTTATATTATAGAAGCGCTTGAAACGGGCAAGCCCTTCAAGTTTAACGGCAATGTGCGAAATGATGGGATGATTGCCAACCTTCCTGCGGAATGCTGTGCAGAAGGCCCCATCTATGCAGATGGAACGGGGTTGAACCGCTTGCTTGTGGGAGATCTCCCTCCGCAGTGTATGGCCATCAACCTAACCAACATTAACGTCCAGAGACTTGCTGTTCTTGCGGCTCGTAGTGGTGATCCAGAAATGGTGGTCCATGCCTGCGCTTTAGATCCCCTGACTTCTGCGGTGCTTTCCTTAAAAGAGATTCGTGAGATGGTTACCGAAATGCTGGAAGCTGAGCAGGCGTGGCTACCGCAGTTTGCCGGTAGAAAGCCAAGGGCCACACCTACGATTGTTATTCCTGCTGGTGTTCAGCGAGCTGTTGTTCCGATCGATCCCGCACTCGCCATATATTCAAGATTCGGAGAACTGGCCAAGTAAAACGGCAGTTCACCAAGTAATTACTCCAAGCAATCGCAGCGTAACGTGCGGTTGCTTTTTTTCATAATATTGACACGGATAATCTCAAAGAGTTGAGCTATTACCTGGAACGCGGATTTACAATTTGCGATACGATCGTCGTATTCAAATTTGACCTGAACCAAGACAAGACATACCCAACTATCCTTTACCGGAAAATGTGCTTGTGAAACAATATGCGCTGGATAACAGCGAGGCTTTGGAAAAGTATCATCAAGCTGAACTGGCTGCCTTTGACGGCGTCGCGTGGAGCGTGAATCATCTGAGTTGGATGCAAGGATCGCCGGAAATGATAAATTTTTGTGCTTTTAGTGGCAGCCAATTTATCGGTAACACTTCAACTTGGAAAATCTCAGAGGAGCGGAGTGCGACGGAAAACATTTTTGTTACCCCTGAATGGCAGAAGAAGGGCGTGGACCGGGGCATCATCTGTACAGCGCTGGAGCATCTGAAAACACAAGGCAAAAAATCGCTACATTGGGCACCCAGGGGAACAATCACAAGGCCATTCGTCTCTATACTCAGATCGGGTACGAACTATACGGCTTCAGACTGACTATAGGCTGTGAAATTGAATAACAGATAAGAAAAAATGCTAACCTGTTTCGTTGCGAATCCTTTGGTTATATTTCGCTGGTAATTGTGAAGTTAATCGGTCCAATTTGATCGGGGCACTAAATGGCTGTACC
>JAIMBU010000571.1 GCA_023511325.1 Gorillibacterium sp. | reverse complement strand
CTAAACAGCGGGATGCTAGTCGCTTTACCGAAACACGTAAGCTGCTGGATTATGGCTTTAATAACTTTGAGAAGAAGATCGTGATTAAAAAGGATATGACGATTGATTCGTTAAGTGTGGTTAAAGTGAAAAAAGGCGTGAAGAAGACCGTTGCTGTTGTTACTGGCCAAGAATTATCTATGGTTCTGGAAAAGGGTGCAAAGGATAGCGATATTGTAAAAACCACCAAGGCTGTTGATGAAAGCAAGCTAGTTGCTCCTTTAACTAAAGGAACAGAGGTTGGAACACTTACTATTAAGTACAAGGATACGGAGAAAGTGGTCAAGCTCGTCACAACAGAAGATATGAAGAAGGGAAGTTGGTTCAGACTGTTCTTTCGCGGTGTGGGCAATTTATTCTCTGAACTCGGTGACAAGATAAAGGGATTATTCTAGGGGTTAAACCGATAAAAAGTCCACTGGACCACTTATCAGTAAAAATAATAGCAAAAGAGATTAAAAACAGATTACTGGAGGGGATATTTGTGCGGTCAAACGAGACAGGAACGTCCCGAGTAAAAAAAGGCATGGCCGAAATGCAAAAGGGCGGCGTCATCATGGATGTCATGAATGCCGAGCAAGCGAAAATTGCTGAGGATGCAGGAGCGTCTGCTGTTATGGCTCTCGAACGGGTTCCAGCTGATATTCGGGCTGCAGGCGGGGTTGCCCGTATGGCGGATCCGACAATTGTTGAGCAGGTCATGAAAGTGGTAACCATTCCAGTTATGGCTAAAGCACGGATTGGACATTTTATTGAAGCTAAGATTCTTGAGTCTCTGGGTGTCGATTACATCGATGAGAGTGAAGTACTTACTCCGGCAGATGATTCTTTCCATATCAACAAGCGCGATTTTACGGTTCCTTTTATATGCGGCGCTCGTGATTTAGGAGAGGCATTGCGGAGAATTGGTGAAGGCGCATCGATGATGCGGACCAAGGGTGAACCAGGAACCGGTAATATTGTCGAAGCGGTTCGCCATATGCGGATCATGATCTCACAAATGCGTAAGGTTCAAGCAATGTCTCTGGATGAACTGATGGCAGAAGCTAAGAACTTAGGTGCACCCTATGAGCTTCTCTTGAAGGTTCATGAGACGGGTAAGCTACCTGTTGTTAACTTTGCTGCCGGTGGTATCGCAACTCCTGCTGACGCCGCTTTGATGATGCACCTAGGTGCTGATGGAGTATTTGTCGGCTCGGGGATATTTAAGTCGGATAGCCCAGCCAAATTTGCCAAAGCCATTGTTGAGGCAACAACACATTATACCGATTATGGACTTATTGCGACGCTATCCAAGAATCTAGGTACGCCAATGAAGGGCATTGAAATTTCAAAGCTTGACCCAAGCCAGCGGATGCAGGAACGTGGCTGGTAAGCAGGAGTAACGGACAAGCAAGTGGAGCCCGCCGCCGCGTAAAGCTGCGGGGGTTCTACTGCTATTCACCGATAAGTATTTCTCCTTAGGGGAACAATGAATGAGAGAAGGGTCTTGTATGAAAATTGGTGTATTGGCCCTTCAGGGCGCAGTAGCGGAGCATATTCGGATGATTGAGCAAGCAGGAGTCGAGGCCGTACCGATCAAAAAGCAGGAACAGCTTTCTTCTATTGATGGGATCGTTATTCCTGGTGGAGAGAGCACAACGATCGGCAAGCTAATGAAAACCTATGGATTTATTGAGCCGCTGCAGCAATTCTCTCAAGCAGAGAAACCGATATTCGGAACATGTGCAGGGCTGATCATCATTGCTAAAGAGATTGCGGGTCAAGATGAAGTTCATCTCAGCTTAATGGATATCAAGGTGGCTCGTAATGCCTTTGGCAGACAGCGGGAAAGCTTTGAAACCGACCTAGCGTTTAAAGGAATTACCGATGACATCAAGGCAGTGTTCATTCGAGCACCGCTGATTGAAGAGGTTGGAGCGGGTGTCGACATACTGGCAGAACACGAGGGCAGCATCGTTGCAGCTCGGCAAGGGCATCTGCTAGCAGCTTCTTTTCATCCAGAATTAACGGATGATGGGCGGCTGCACTCTTATTTTATTGACATGGTCAAAACGTATAAAAGCCAGAAGCGAACAGATTAAACCGATCAGTGAGTGTTACTAGATCCGAAAATAGCTCTCCTTGGGAGGATTATCAAGTGTTTGACATTAAATTGCTAAGAAATAATTTTGCAGCCGTGCAACAAGCAATGATTAACCGTGGCAAGTCGCCACAGGAGATCAATCGGTTTGCTGATCTAGACAAGAATCGGCGGGAAAAGCTACAGGAAGCCGAGCTACTCAAAAATCGGCGCAATGTAGTCTCACAAGAGGTGGCCGTTAAGAAACGGACAGGTGAGGATGCGGATCTGCTCATTAGTGAGATGCGAGAAGTAGCGGATCGGATTAAAGGGCTTGATGACGAGGTTCGAGTGCTTGATGCCGATATGAACGATCTGCTTCTGGGGCTACCTAATATTCCTCATGAATCTACACCCGTAGGTAAATCGGAGGAAGACAATGTTGAAATTCGGCGCAATGGCGAGCCTGCTACATTCGAATTCTCACCTAAAGCTCATTGGGAAATTGCCCAAGAGCTGAATATCCTAGATTTTGAAGCGGCAGCGAAGGTGACTGGCTCCCGATTTGCCTTCTACAAAGGCATGGGTGCACGCCTTGAGCGTTCGCTAATGAACTTTATGATGGATCTGCACAGCAATGAGCATGGCTATGAAGAAATGCTACCGCCTTACATCGTTAATCGGGACAGCTTGATCGGAACTGGGCAGTTGCCGAAGTTTGCCGAGGATGTATTCAGGCTACAAGATTCAGATTATTTTCTGATTCCAACAGCAGAGGTACCTGTCACCAACTATCACCGAGATGATATCCTCACCATGGAGGATCTACCGAAAAGTTATGTAGCGTTCAGCGCCTGCTTCCGTTCTGAGGCTGGATCAGCCGGTCGGGATACGCGGGGACTTATCCGCCAGCACCAATTCAATAAGGTGGAGCTGGTTAAATTCGTTAAACCGGAATCCTCTTATGAGGCGTTGGAGCAATTGACTACCCATGCTGAACGGGTACTCCAATTGCTTGGATTGCCTTATCGCGTTTTGAGTCTATGTAGCGCTGACATCGGGTTTTCCTCAGCCAAGACCTATGATCTCGAGGTTTGGTTGCCCAATAGC
>JAIMBU010000057.1 GCA_023511325.1 Gorillibacterium sp. | reverse complement strand
TAGCAGGGCCAGCCTTTCGGCAGATTCAAATGGTAACTCCGCTAGCAAGAAGCGTCTGGAATCATTACTTAATGAACGGGCGTGATCAAGTCTTCCTGCGTAAAATGTATGACGCTATGGTGCGATTTGATCAATGGCTGGTCACCTATCGCAATACCCGAGGCACAGGCTGTGTGGAAGCCTTCTGCACCTTTGATACGGGACATGATTTGTCTCCGCGTTTCTGGCATGTTCCCGATACATCGCATTTGGATGACGCTAGGGAGTATAATCCTGATTCGCCCATATTGCCCTTTCTTGCTCCTGATTTGACGGCTAATATTTATTGTCAACGCAGTTATTTAGCGCTAATGGCTGAAGAGCTTGGCGAAAGTGGGGCAGAGTGGCAGGCAAAGGCGGAACAAAGTGTAGCAAGCTTATTCAACTATTGCTTTGATCAAGAGGATGATTTCTTCTACGATCTCGACCGCAACGGGAAGTTTGTCCGCGTGCAGTCGGATGTACTCCTCCGAGTGCTTGCTTGTGAGGTGGGGGATCGTGACTTTTTTGATGTTGCGCTCAAACGGTATCTATTGAATACCAGCAAGTTCTTTGCCAAATATCCGTTTACCTCGATTGCCATGGATGACCCACGGTTTGACCCCTTCTCCAGCTACAACACTTGGGGAGGAGCCTCTAATTTCTTGAGTCTAATCCGTACTCCGCATGCATTCGAGCATCACGGACGGTACGTTGAGCTGACTTGGGTGTTGCTGCCAATTATGGCAGCGATGTCTCGAATGAAGCGGTTCTCACAAGCATTAAGTCCTTGGACAGGGGAAGAAGGCTTCACCGAGACCTATTCGCCCGCCATTCTCTGCCTATTGGACTTTGTTGAGCGCCTATGTGGAATCATGCCAAGGACGGACGGAAAGCTATGGTTTACCGGGCTGCTTCCTTATGACATGGATCATGGGGCAGAGGTTGCCCACATCGCTGCGTACAGCCGAACAGTAGATCAGAGTAATTACGAGCTAGTGACGACGCGCGAAGGAGTCACGGCTTACCGGAACGGAGAAATCTATCTTACCTTTCCTTATGGTGTACGTGTGGAGACGGATCGTACGGGTCGATTGCTTCGGATAATTGGTATGAGCGTACGAACGATTGAAGGCTTCATCTGTTATAAAGGAAAAGATATTGCCTTTGTCGTGAAAGGCAATGAGCAGTTGGAATTTATCGATGGTACATTCACAAGTGTTCTTGATATCGGTGTAATCATGCCAGAGTATCAATAATGAGGAAAACTTATCCGTGATCATACCCGTGTATGAAAATGAGGAAAGAGGCGATAACCATGGTGGATAATAAGGATCTGCAAATTAGAGACCCGTTCGTTCTTCCGCTGAAGAGCGAAGGCAATTATTACTTGTTTGGTAGTACAGATAAAAACATCTGGGAGATGGGAACTGGCTTTGACATGTATGTAGGAACGGATTTGCAGCAATGGGACGGTCCCTTTCCTGCATTTCGTCCCGATCCTTCGTTTTATTCCGAGAAGAACTTTTGGGCACCTGAAGTTTATGCCTACAGGAATAAATACTATATGTTTGCTACCTTTAGGCGTAAAGATAATGATCTGCTTGGAACTGCCGTTCTTATTGCTGAAACTCCGCGGGGACCGTTCCTTCCCTATAGCGAAGGTCCGGTTACTCCAAAGGATTGGAGTTCACTAGATGGCACCTTGTATATCGATAATGAACAGCTTCCCTGGATGGTTTTCTGTCATGAATGGCAGCAGGTTAAGGATGGTCAAGTATGTGCAGTCAGACTGAGCGAGGATTTAAAAGTAGCCGTGGGCGAACCTATTGTGCTTTTCTCCGCATCTGAAGCGGCTTGGGCGACACCCTTCATCTCTAAACGATATCCGAATCAAGAAAACTATGTCACCGATGGCACCTACTTATTTCGGGATGAAGAGGATCAGCTTCAACTGCTTTGGGCTAGCTTCATTGATAACACGTATGCGCTTGGTATCGCCAGATCAGAGAGCGGTGAGCTAACGGGTCCTTGGATTCATCAAGAGGAGGCCTTGTACCAAAATGACGGTGGCCATGCCATGGTATTCAAGACATTTGAGGACAAGCTCCTCTTAGCCATTCATACGCCTAATCAAACGCCTAACGAACGCCCATTCTTTTTGGAATTGGAGCAAAGGAACGGGAAGATCATGATGAAGGACTAGAAGAAAACGATAAAAGTTCATAACACGGTGCGCGTCATCGTTGTTGTGGGCTTTTTTGTTGTTACACAGCTAATCTTGCTATATCCCGTCTGTTAGTTGTGGTACGATCGTGGAAAGAGCCTGAGTAGTTATGATAAAATTTGATAAAAACGGAGGAATTAACGATGTTGAAGGAGCTTGTCCGGAAGAATCGAACGGTTCGAAGATTTGAACAGGAAGTGGAAATCGAGCGTGGCACGCTGGAGGAATGGGTTGACTTGGCCCGTTTATCCTCATGCGGAAGTAACCTGCAATCCTTGAAATACTTTCTGTCCAACGACAGGGAAACCAACAAGGTGATATTTGATCACCTCAGATGGGCAGGCTATTACAAGGATTGGCATGGCCCGGAGGAAGGCGAGCGTCCCTCTGCCTATATTGTTATGCTGGGTGACAATGAGATTGCGACGAATCATTTTTGGGATCATGGTATTGCCAGCCAAAGTATCCTCTTAGGCGCTTGTGAACAGGGATTTGGGGGCTGTATGTTTGCTTCTGTTGATAAAAAAGGCTTAGCCACAAAGCTGCAAATTTCTGATCAGTATGAAATCCTGATGGTGATTGCGCTTGGCAAACCGAAAGAGATTGTTGTTCTGGAGGAAGTGACCGATCCCAAGGATATTAAATACTGGCGGGATACAGATGGTGTGCATCATGTGCCAAAGCGGAAGCTAGAGGATCTGCTCATTAATTGAAGCTGAGAATATGTGGAGGTGGCACAGGTGGAAAGCTTTCAATTTCACTGTGGCGAAGACGGTCAAATCCCTCTAGTTCGCTGGGAACCAGATGATAAAGGCTCGTTAAAAGGGATTGTTCAATTGGTGCACGGCTCCTGTGAGCATGCCGGAAGGTACCAGCGTTTTGCCCATTTTCTTACGGAGCAAGGCTATGTGGTCTATGCGAATGATCTGCGTGGACATGGCCGATCCGTTGAGGCAATAGAGGATTTTGGCTATTTTGGTGAGCGTGGTGGCTGGAATGCCATGGTTAGTGAACTACATGAGGTGACCTGCTTGGCACACACGGAACACCCGGGCTTGCAGCTGACGATGCTTGGACATAGCATGGGCTCTTTTCTGGCACGTCACTATGCAACCCAATACGGTCAGGATTTGGACGGGCTGGTGCTTAGTGGTACGGCTCATCATTCCCGAGCCTTGCTCCGCACCGCCCGAATGATTGCTAAGCTGCAGATTGCCACACAAGGAAGCAAGCATCGCAGCAAACTTTTGTATAAGCTGTCCTATGGAACCTATAATCGGAGGTTCGAGCCCAGCCGGACGGAGCAGGATTGGCTGACAAGAGACGAAGCGGAGGTCGATCGATTCCTGCAGGATAAATGGTGCGGGTTCGTATTTACAGCTTCAGGCTTTCGAGATATGTTCGAAGGATTGCTCGTGATTACCGATCCCACCCAGATCAGCAAGACACCTCAAGACCTGCCGATTCTGCTGATCTCTGGTGCGGATGATCCTGTAGGTGAATATGGGCGAATGGTGAAGCAGGCTTATGACCAATATCAGCAGGCCGGAATCCAGCAGCTCAAGATGAAGCTTTATGCAGGAATGCGTCATGAAATTCTCAATGAGATCGGTAGAGAAGACGTATATCGAGATATTGCTGCTTGGATTCAAGCAGAATCAGCGAAGAGGGGGGATTAACCCCCTCTTTTTTCGTCCGAACAACATCCGTTGTATCCCGGACAAGGTGGGTGGAGTTCAGCGGAGTGCCTTCAATTCCATCCTCCAGCATTGCTACGGACATAATCTGCTAGAAAATCAAGCCAGGGCTCATTGTCATTTAGACACGGGGCGACAGTGAATTGCTCCGCCTTCCCGCCACCAGCGACGAACTCTTCCCGCCCTTCAACAGCAAGCTCATGGAGAGTTTCTAGGCAGTCGACTACTAGTCCGGGAGAGAAGATAAACGGTCGCTCCACACCTTCAGCCGCCAAGCCTTTCAGCACAGCGGATGTTGCAGGACCAAGCCAGGGTTCACGACCAAATCGGGATTGAAACGTAAGCAGCCATTGCTCGTCAGACCATCCCATGGCAGCCGCAAGTAGCCGCGACGTTTCCCGACAGTGCTCGGGGTAAGGATCTCCAGTATGGGCATAACGCTCAGGAATGCCATGATAGGTTAGGATGAATTTATCCGGTAGGTACGGCACTTGACGCAATGTAAGGGTCAGGTGCTTTTTCATAGCAGCTATGTAGCCAGGATGGTCATAGAAAGCATCGGCAAAGCGCAGAGCAGGCACAAATCGTTTCGTTGTCGGACCGGAGGCTTGCCGTCGACCAAGGGCGGCGAAGCTAGCTGCATCGTATACTGAAGCGGTTGTTGTCGAAGAATACTGCGGGAACATCGGCAGGATGATGATCCGCTTGATACCAGCTGCTTCCAACCGATGTATGGCTGTTTCAACGCTGGGTTCACTGTAGGCCAACCCCAGTTCAACGAGATACTCATTTCCAAGCCGCACTTGGATTCCGGCTTGCTGCTCACGCGAGTGGGAGAGTAGCGGCGAGCCTTGCTCGGTCCAAATCTGTGCGTAGAGCGCAGCAGAGCGCTTAGGTCTTATCCGCAAAATGATTCCTCGCAGCACAGGCTGCCACAGTAATGGATGATAATCGATAATCCGCCGATCAGATAAAAAACGTTTGAGATACGGTCGAACGGCTGCAGCTGTCGGAGCATCTGGCGTTCCAATTTGGGCTAAAATCACACCTATTTTTTGTTGCTCCATGTCTTTTTCTCCCCTAAAAGCTATATTTTAAATTCGGACTGATGGTGGCAGGTATTTAGCTGATCGGGATTGCCGTGGGGATAAGTTGAATTTAACTCGATAGGCTTTCTCAGTTGGACATTAACCGGAACGGTGTTTAAGAAATAAGATTCGGTTTGAAGGCGTTGCGGCAGATAGTTCTATCATACTATCTCCTCCATCTAAAAATAACATAGCTTTTTTAAAATAGATAATAAGCGTTTCTACATCTGCCTTCGAGATCGGACGTGGGCAAGCGCTACGGTACCTGGTGATGTTCAGATGGATTTGATCAAGCATAGGATTATCGAGAATCCTTATAGTCCGGAAATCCGTAAAGTTCAACGTAGTTTAAATTTGTCCAATGAATGGGTTTAACATTATCCAATTCATCAATGACACGTTAACGCTATACTGAATGCGCTATCATTTATAGAGGAGATGCAACAAACATGCTGACCAAGCTGCTGCAAAAGCTGATCGAGCCCTTTCGGCGCAGCATTCGTAACAAATTGATTTTATCGATGATTATCATATCTGTCGTTCCGATTATTGCCGTAACCGGACTTGCAGCTGAAAATAATCGCCAAACGATCGAGACTGAGGTTATCAGCACGAGCGTGTCCAATATGAAATGGACGGCTGTTTATCTTGGTGATCAGTTCGCCAAACTGAATAATATCATTTACTCCATCCTGATCAGTCCGAATCTAAAAGACTACCTGGCTAATAGTGATGAGGGATCACTCTCTACTCAGTTTGCGGCGCAAAGAGGGATTAGGGAAACGCTGACCAATTCCTTCTATTCTGCCGGCGACCAAATCAGTGGCCTAGAGCTGTATTTGGTTGAACCCGCCAAGCTGTTCACAATCAATGGTACTCAGGATGATATTAAATCAGTTGCTGGAGTTCCGGATCTGTACAAACCGCTGATCGAACAGAATCAGGATTTCATCATTGTAACGGATAGCGAGAACCACGATCAGTTTAAGCTGATCCGCAGCATCAATCGTTTTGAGGATCGCCAGAAACTGGGGACAATTGCTTTGACCATCAGATGGTCGATGCTGGATCAGACGCTGGAGCTGATCAAGAAAGGGGAAGCGCATCAAGTTTTGATCGCTGGATCAGATGGCAAGATTCTTTATCAGTCTGAGGGGGTGAGCGCCTCAGAGAAAACGATGAAACGTATCGAGCAGATGCCTGACAAACATGGCTATTTCCAAATGGACGGGCAATATGTATTCTATGACACAATCGATCCAGTAGGCTTAAAACTGGTGACCATTATTCCAACCAGCTTTATTAATAAGAGCGCTCAGGCGACTTTGCATTTCGGGGTTATTATCGGTGCGATTTCCGTGATGGCTTCGATTCTGTTAGCCGTTCTCTTGGCATGGAGAATGGCTACGCCGATTGTAAGCTTGGCAAGGTCTATGCGGGGCTTGGGCTTGATCAAGGAATCGGAAGTGCCGATCAGTAATCGGGTTGACGAGATCGGACTGCTGGAGACCAAGCTGAATAATATGTCCTCGCGCATTAAAGAGCATATAAAAACGGAATATAGCATGAATCTCGACAAGAAGACCTCGGAGCTCAAAGCACTGCAGGCGCAAATCAACCCACATTTTCTGCATAATACCCTGCAAATGATCGGAAGCATGCTCTTCACCAAAAAGCCGACAGAGTGCTATGACATCATTCGTTCGCTCAGTGAAATGTTTCGCTATATCATCCGTAACCCGGATGATCTGGCTTCACTGAAAGCGGAGATGGACCATTTGCATAATTACATGCGGATTCAACAACAGCGGTTTGCTACGAGACTTCATTATACTACCCAGATCGACGAGAACTTGTTAAAGTGTCCAATCCCCAAGCTGACGCTTCAGCCGCTTGTAGAAAATGCGTTTATCCACGGCTTGGAATCGAAGTCCGGCGATTGGATTGTCAGTGTAGCCGTGTTCCGCAAGAAGGATCGGGTGGTTATCGAGATTTGTGATAACGGTGTCGGGATCGAAGTGGACAAGCTTACTCAGCTTCGCAACATGCTGGATGGTGAAAGTGGACCGATGTGGACGGACGGCAATCGGATCGGCATCCAGAATGTCGCTTCCCGTCTTTACATGCATTTTGGAGCAAACCATGGCATTCAAATCAATAGCGAGCAGGGGAAGGGAACAACGGTTACCGTACAGTTAGCAATGGAAGTGGGGAGCCAAGCAGATGAGTGAGTGGAATGAAACGATTAAGGTACTGCTAGTCGATGACGAGATTTGGACGAGGGATACGGTGAAGCTATTCGGGGAATGGGAACGATATGGGATGGAGATTGTTGGAGAAGCGGAAGATGGACTGGAGGCCTTACGACTCATTGAGGCTTTGCAGCCTCATATCGTCATTACAGACATGCGCATGCCAGGAGTGGACGGCGTCCAGCTCCTTGAAGCGTTAAATGAGCGGTTTCCAACGATCAAGGCCATCGTCATCAGTGGCTATGATGATTTTCAGTATGCTAAGCATGCGCTGCGTTACGGCGCTTTGGATTATCTGCTGAAGCCACTGGATGCACAGGAACTGAATGCTGCCCTATTAAAAGGCAAAATCGAAATTGAGGCTGCCCATCAAGCAGATCGCCAATCTCTCACTCTCGATATCAATATTTCTTACTTGCTGGCTCCCTATAAGCAATTGCTCCGGTCGCATTACAATGAGCTGAATCAAGAGGGCATTACCGCTACCTTTGAATCCTTGATTGAGGAGTTGGAGCGCCAATCGACGATAACGCCCGACACGCTGGAGCAGATTGCTCAGGAGCTGCTGCTCCTGCTGAAGGAGCTGATGGTTGTAAATTCACAGAGTCACGAGAACTTGCGGATCACATTTAAACACGATACATTCGCCGCCGTGTCCAATACGATAGGTTTTATTGTTGATTACTATAAGAGCGCGCTGGAGCAACTTATCCAACAGCGAAGGTTCAAGAAAAAGCTGAATCTTGATGAGGTTCGTCTCTTCATGGAGAGTCACTATACCAGTTCCGTTTCCTTGGAGCAACTAGCCAGAGCCTTTTTCGTTAGCAAGGAGTATTTGAGCAAGATGTTTAAACAAGAATATGGCCAAAATGTAACCGATTATTTGCTCCAGCTGCGTATGGATAAGGCCAAAGAATGGCTTGCGGATGAAAGCATTCCAATCAAGACAATCGCTGAAATGGCGGGATATGAGGATGTTACTTATTTTTACCGCGTGTTCAAAAAGCATTTTGGCATCGCACCTGGTGGAATGCGGAGAAATAACGAGGTTTAAAATCGTTCAAGCTAAAAGTCTAACTTTGTCTAATTAAACGCTTACAACAATTAGATAGAATGAAGGCGTAACCAATAGATAGTATGGGGAGGTCTTCAACAAATGAATAAAATGTTCAAGGGAATGCTGATCACGGCGCTTGTCGTGACGACTCTCGCTGGCTGTGGCAACAAGGGCAATCAGGTGAGCGAAGCGACAGGTAATGCTGTGGGCGGTGAAGCCAAAAGCGTCAAGCTCAAGATGTTTATCGCTTTGCCGAGATTTAAGGATCAATTCGATAAATTTATTGCTGATTTCGTAGTAAAGGAGAAGGCGGAGAAGAATATCGATGTTACCGTTCAACTTGAAATGCCGAATTCCGATAGTGCAGCACAGGTTCTAAAAACCCGACTGACTTCAAATGACGCGCCGGATATATTCGCCCTCCATGCCATTAACGAAATCCCGTCATATTACAAGGCTGGTTATTTGGAGGATTTGTCCGGTCAACCCTTCGTAGATAAGCTGCTCGATAGCGTTAGACCTGCTGTTACGACAACGGATGGCAAGGTCGTTGCCATACCACTGGAATCGTTGGCCTGGGGATACCTGTATAACAAGAAAATCTTCACCGAGCTTGGATTGACACCACCCAACACCTTAACAGAAATGAAAGCGGTTATCGAAAAGCTTAAAGCGAACAAGATTACGCCATTCGTGCTTTCCTACAAGGAAGCGTGGATTCCGCAGCTTGTGCTTCCGCTTGTGGCCGGGGCGCTGATCAACACAGAAAACCCGGATTTCGTCGCACGAATGAACAAGAATGAAGGCTCTTTTACCGAAATGAAAGCAGCAATCTTCGATATCTATGATCTGATCAATGCCAATGGTACGGACAAGGCATTAGAGGTTGGTGGAGACGACGGTGCCGCAGCCTTTGCCGCAGGTAAAGGTGCGATGTGGCTCCAAGGGCCATGGTATGCAGAGACGATCCTCAAATCGAATCCCGACTTGGAATTTGGGGTAGCGCCATTGCCGATCAATGAGAAACCGGAAGCTGCACTAATTGATGTCAGTGCTTCCACGTCCCTAGCTGTATCCAATACCAGCGAAAACAAAGAGGTTGCGATCGACTTTATCAATT
>JAIMBU010000570.1 GCA_023511325.1 Gorillibacterium sp. | reverse complement strand
CATTATATTTGGAGTAATCCTGAAACTGGTAAGTATCGTTGGAAAGCAAAAATTCTGAGGTTCCATTCAATATTTGCAGCTGGCTTCCGTAATGGTTGAATACAGCTTCATAGTTGTGCTGCTTCATAAACTCCTCCGGGACGTTCATCGTATAGATAAAGCCCGAAGCTACCTTGCCTTGAAAAACAGATCGTTGACCGACATCATAGGAAAGATTGGAGAATAACAAGCGTTCAAAAAAAGAAATCATTTCACCGGTGATATTACCAAAATAGATCGGTGAACCCAATAGCAGGACATCACATTGCAAAATCTTTTCAAGGACATCAGTCAGGTCATCCTTCATCGCACAGTGTCCAACAAGCTTGGCGTTCTTCCGCTTACAAGCAAAACAACTGGTACAACCCTTAAAGTTCAAGTCATATAAATGAATCAATTCCGTATCTGCCCCGACGGATTTGGCTCCGTCGAGCGCTTCATGCAACAATGTGGCAGTATTCCATGTTTTCCGTGGACCTCCGTTGATAGCAATCACTTGCATAGCAATTCATCCCCTCTTATTAGATGTTCCTCATCAAATTGGTCCCCTTGGCGATAGGCCTGCGGACTCTGTCCGTAGCGCTTTTTGAATGCCTTGCTAAAATAACATGCATCCCCAAAACCTGCATGTTCGGCAGCCTCTGATATCAGTAAGCCTGGCTGCAAAAGTAGCTCGCGCGCTTTGTCCAAGCGAATTTGGTTCATTCTTTCAACGATCGTGATTCCCGTCCGCTTCTTGTAAAGCCGAGACAGATGACCGTAGCTCATATGCAGCGAGGCAGCCAGATCGTTTACGTTTAGACGGCAGCCTTGGAAATCCTCAAGATATACCTCTACCTTCCGAACCAAAGAATCCTTGGATATTCCGAAGGAGGGTGGACTACTATTCAACGACTGCTGGAGAAAGCAAAGCTGATCCAGTAAGCAAACCAGCAATAGTTGAAGAGACAATTCAGAGCGACTCATCGTGGCATCCTCAAAGAAACGTTCCAGCAGACTGCCGAAGCCGTACTCATCGCGGTATGAACCGGGTTTCCAATCATCCAGTTGACATAAGCGACTGTAGAAAGATGTGGCTAGATCCTCTTGCGAGGCAAGACCCCCCGGACGGATTCTCCACCGCAAGCAGATTCCTTCATGCGGATTTCCGCGTGTATAGGAATGGGAGTGGATCATTCCAGGCGGAATGAGAAAAAATTCTCCTTGCTCAATTTGGATGGGCTCATCGTCAAACCGCGTCTCCATTTGTCCAGTCAAAACATAGTTGAACTCGAACCAAGTATGAGAATGGGGAGGGCACCGACTAGCACTGCCAATTTGTTCAAAAATAATATCAACCCAATCGATAACGGCATCGTTAACCTGAATCTCCTGACAGATCTGATTAAAGACAGGGGGAAGAACGGTTTTCCATAAAGCAATATCCACTTCTCGTCTCCATCCTTTCGCCCACGAGTTTACTATATCATAATAGGACAAGATTCGGTGACAATTAGAAATGTACGCGACCGACTTTATAACTGACAATAGAAGCAGGCAAAACTAGATCATTCTTTTGAGGAGGTAACACCATGAAGAAGCTTCATTTGTTAAGCAACGCGCATTTGGACCCGGTATGGCAATGGGAATGGGAAGAGGGAGCGGCGGCGGCCGTATCTACCTTTCGTGCTGCTGCGGATTTCTGCGAGGAGTTCGAGGGGTATATCTTTAATCACAATGAGGTCATTCTTTACAAGTGGATCGAAGAGTACGAACCCCAACTATTTCGCCGCATCCAGCGACTGGTTCATGAGGGGAAATGGCACATCATGGGCGGTTGGTATCTGCAACCCGATTGCAATATGCTATCTGGAGAATCCTTTGTCCGCCAGATCCTGTTGGGCAAGGCTTATTTTCGCGAAAAATTTGGAGTAGAGCCAACTACGGCGATCAACTTTGATTCCTTCGGACACTCGCGGGGACTCGTGCAAATTCTTCAGCAGGCCGGGTATGATTCCTACATATTCATGCGCCCCGATGAAATGGATGCGCTTCCCCCAGGAGACTTTATCTGGAGTGGCTTCAACGGTAGCGAGGTCATTGCCCACAAGGTTCAAGGTGGATACAACACAGCGATGGGGAAATCCCATGAGAAGATCAGGCAGTGGCTTGCCGCCAACCAAAACGAAAACACAGGACTTATTCTCTGGGGAGTGGGCAACCATGGCGGCGGACCGTCTCGCATTGACCTGACGCAGATTGGCCAAATGATAGCTGAATCGGGAGAGTTCCAAATCGTTCATTCCACACCAGAAGACTACTTTCAGGATGTCCGGCAGGCAAAATCACTTCCCCGCTACGCAGGCGACTTGAATCCGCGTTTTGTGGGCTGTTACACCTCGATGATCCGGATTAAGCAGAAGCATCGTCAGCTGGAGAATGAGCTGTTCATGACCGAGAAGATGCTGTCCGCCGCCGTGTTACAAGGTTTGCTAAGCTATCCCGCGGAAGAAATGCACGAAGCGATGTGCGATCTGCTGACGGCCCAGTTTCATGACATCCTGCCCGGTTCCTCTGTGCAACCTGCGGAGGAGGCATCGCTTCGGCTGATGGAGCATGGCTTGGAGATTGCTGCCCGCCTTAAGGCCCGTGCCTTCTTCGCCCTAGCGGCAGGTCAGCCAAAAGCAGCGCTTAAGGAATATCCTGTGCTTGTTTACAACCCGCACCCCTTTTCGGTCAAGGGCGTGTTTGAATGTGAGTTTATGCTGGAGGATCAGAATTGGAAGGAGGAATTCTCCATGCCTGTCGTCTTCAGAGATGAACAACGTATTCCCAGTCAACCAGAGAAGGAGCTAAGCAATCTTAATCTTGATTGGCGTAAAAGAGTCGCCTTCGAGGCTGATTTGGCCCCCTTCTCGATGAATCGCTTTGATTGCCGAATCGAAATGCTCGAGCATAAGCCTCTTCCCCAACTGCGAGAGCAAAATGGCTGCTATCTTTTTGAAACGACCGATCTGCGGGTTGTATTGAATACACAAACAGGATTGATCGATGAATATGCGGTGCGAGGGATTCCGTTTCTGGCTCAGAACGCATTCGCGCCAATGGTCATACCGGATAATGAGGACCCTTGGCGAATGGATACGATCACTTTCCCCCAGGCGGAAGCAGCCTTCACATTGATGGATCAAGAAG
>JAIMBU010000569.1 GCA_023511325.1 Gorillibacterium sp. | reverse complement strand
CTCTTGCCTCCCTTATCTGTCTAAACCTACATCGATTATACGAAAAAAAATGTCAGTCGTTTCATCAATCCGAATAAATTTATTGGAATGCGGCAAGACTGGAGAGAAGATTGCCTGTTATTGCCAAAATGGGAGGTTGCGAGTTTATATGAAAAAAGGAATCGCGTCACTGCTAATGTTCAGTTTAATGCTGGGTTTATGCATACCTGCTATGGCTGCGGATGAGAAAAAGGCTGTTCCTGCAGACTATGCTCCTAGTGCCAAGTCGGCTGTGTTACTTGACAGTGATACAGGAACCATCCTCTATGAAAAAGCGAAAGACACTAAGCTACCACCAGCAAGTATCACAAAAATTATGACATTGTTACTGATCATGGAGGCAATAGATCAGGGTAAGCTGACGCTTAATGAAAAGGTGCGGACCAGTGATTACGCCGCTTCGATGGGCGGCTCGCAAATCTTCCTTGAGCCAGGAGAAGAAATGAAAGTCGATGATATGATCAAAGGAATTGCCATGGCTTCCGGAAACGATGCATCTGTTGCGATGGCGGAGAAGCTCGCCGGATCAGAGGAAGCTTTTGTCAATATGATGAACGAACGGGCCAAATAACTTGGGATGATCAATACTCATTTTGTTAATTGCAACGGACTGCCTGCTGAAAATCACTACTCCACTGCTTACGATATTGCCATCATGTCACGGGAACTATTGAAGCATCCGGAAGTTACTAAATATACAGGAGCTTATCAGGATTACCTGCGCAAAGATTCTGTTAAGCCGTTCTGGCTGGTAAATACGAATAAGCTGGTTCGTTTCTACCAAGGAGCAGATGGGCTGAAGACTGGTTTTACCGTGGAGGCACGGTTTTGTCTCTCTGCAACTGCGAAGCGAGATTCGTTTCGAGTTGTTGCCGTAGTCATGGGTGAACCTGATACCAAGACACGCAACTCAGAGGTTTCCCGGTTGTTTGATTTCGCCTTCTCGCAATATACCAGTTACCCCCTTCTCAAGAGTGGAGATCCGATTGGGACACTTGCCATTGACAAAGGTAAACAGAACACGATTTCATTGCAAGCTAAACACCCCTATAGCGTTCTCCTTAAGAAGGGTGAGGCTAAGGGTGAGATCAGCTTTAAGCTAAACGTGGATAAAAAACTCAAGGCACCCATTGTCGCTGGTCAAAAGGTGGGGACATTGGAAATTTACCGCAACAACGAGAAGATCAATGAGATGAATGTAGAGAGTCCAGTGAATGTTCGTAAAGCAGGCTGGTGGACATTGTTCAAACGTACCCTTGCCGATCTGACCACTTGAGAAATATAAGAGAATATCGCTTTTTCTCATCCAGCATACTTGTCGCAGTTTGACGAACAGGTTCTACTTTTGTAGCTTTACTTCTACTTTTGTCAGCAAGGAAGGAAATGGTTTTCTTTTGTAGAATTCAATGTTCATGTCAGGAAGGAGTGACGGAGCTTGAGTTTGAGCATTGAAATCGAGAATGGTAGCAGAAGAACAATTATTGTCCGCCTTGCCGGCGAATTGGATCATCACTCATCTGAAATCGTCAAACAGAAGATGGAAGAGGAGCTACTACGGGATAACCGCATTAACGTGGTTTTGAGTCTGAAGGAATTAACCTTCATGGACAGCTCAGGGCTGGGGGTTATTCTAGGTCGTTACAAGCATATTACCGGTAAAGGCGGTAGGATGGTCGTGTGTGATGTCAATCCTGCGGTATATCGCTTGTTTGAATTATCGGGAATGTTCAAAATCATTACAATCCGTGATAACGAGCGACAGGCCATGTCTAGTCTGGAGGTCGTATCATGAGAGACAACAATTATATGAAGCTGGAATTTGCTAGCCGTTCAGAGAACGAAGCCTTTGCCCGAGTGGTCGTTGCTTCCTTTGCTTCCCAGCTTGACCCGGATATGAATGAGTTGACCGACATAAAGACAGTTGTATCTGAAGCGGTTACCAATGCGATTATTCACGGCTATGACGGAAGTCCAGATTGTATGGTCACGATTACGGCTAAGATCGATGACGATATGCTGTTTCTATCGATTCAGGATAATGGAATTGGAATTGCAGATCCTGAAGAAGCAAGGCAGCCCCTCTTTACCTCCAAGCCGGAGTTAGAGCGTTCGGGTATGGGTTTTACGATCATGGAGAATTTCATGGACAAAGTGGAGATCGAGACGGAGGTCGGCAGGGGCACGACCGTCCGGATGGCGAAGCGAATCGAATCAAAAAAAGCGCTTTATAACTAGGAGTCGGACCTATGAATGGGGACCTGAAGCATGCCTCCCAACGCTATCTTGACGACAATGAAGTTAAACGTCTGATTGCTCTCAGCCAGTCGGGTGACACGATTGCCCGCGATACACTAGTCAATTGTAATATCAGACTTGTCTGGTCGGTTGTGCAGCGTTTCCTCAACCGAGGATACGAAGCCGAGGACTTGTTTCAGATTGGGTGTATTGGACTACTGAAATCGGTGGATAAATTCGATTTGTCGTACGATGTTAAATTCTCAACCTATGCAGTACCGATGATCATCGGTGAGATCCAACGCTTCCTGCGTGACGATGGAACAATAAAGGTGAGCCGCTCCTTAAAGGAGCTGGCTAATCGGGTACGGAAAATAAAGGATGAGCTTACGAAAACTTTATGTCGGTTGCCGACCATTAAGGAAGTGGCCGAGGAACTGGGGATAACACCTGAAGAGGTAGTCTTTGCTCAGGAGGCGAATAAGCCGCCCTCCTCGATTCACGAAACGGTGTTCGAGAATGATGGCGATCCGATTACCCTTATGGACCAAATATCAGACGAATCTCAGGATAAATGGTTTGATAAAATCGCGCTAGATGAAGCGATTGAAACCCTCAATGAACGAGAGCGGCTGATCGTTTATCTGCGTTACTTTCGTGATCAAACACAGTCTGAGGTGGCAGGTCGGTTAGGTATATCTCAGGTACAGGTATCGCGTTTGGAGAAGAAGATTCTGCAATCGATCCGCGAGCAGATTGCGCAGTAGTTATTTCCTATGTTTCAGCCTGTCCAACTTCATGAGTCTGATTTGATATGTTACTGAAACAGACCGACCACGGGCGGTCTGTTTTTATGTCAGAATGAGAAGTATGCTTTTTCTCTGAAACGTAAGAGTATTTGAAACGTAGTATATCGAGTTAATTAGGACTAGGCAGGGATAGAAT
>JAIMBU010000568.1 GCA_023511325.1 Gorillibacterium sp. | reverse complement strand
TACTTCTCTCTTGATGATTTCAAGCTTGATGCTTTCAAGATTTTCTCCTCCAACTTATCGGCAAATAGATCCTCGTCAAACGGAAGCTCTACCCAATCATTCAACCAACTGGATAGCAGTATAGCATTTGCAAGCATCAACGCTTTAATCCCTTCTTCTCCCGGGGCAAGCAGGCGCGTGCTATGAAGAATCGCTTCCACCCAATTGGTAGTAATCAACTCAAGGCCAGAAGATCCGTATTCTGCGAATGTTTGCGCAACTCGTAATCCCGGCTGAGTAAACGCGCTCGTATTGATTAGGTTAAACTCTGGCTCAGCAACTTCCAATTGCCATAAGGTTAGCAGTCCATTCTCAATAACCGCTTTGCCACGGTCACCGGTCACCTCAAAGCGATTTGTACCTGGTGCCTCAATAGTAGAGGTTATAAATACCCCTGTCGCACCATTCTCATATTCCGCATAAGCCGTGACTTCATTTTCAGCTTCAATATTTCGGCGTTTCCCAAAAGAACAAAACGAACGAATGCGCGTCGGCATAATCCCCGTAATCCATTGCAACAAATCCAACTGGTGCAGGCTCTGATTAATCAGCACTCCTCCACCTTCACCTGCCCAGGTCGCCCGCCAAGTGCTCTCATCATAATAAACCTGGGAACGATACCAATCTGTTGCAATCCAGTTGATTCGTTGAATTTCGCCCAATTTGCCGGAAGCAATCCATTCCCGCAGTTTGACGTAGAGGGGGTTAGTGCGGAGATTATACATAACCCCAAATACTTTACCACTTTTTCTTGCCGCTTCATTCATCAGTCTGGCCTGTTTAGTAAAAACAGCTACGGGTTTTTCCACCAATACATGAAGCCCATGATGAAATGCTGTGTTCGCCTGATCCGGATGATTGTAGTGAGGAGTACAAATAATCACCGCATCCACGTGGACCGAATGACACAAGTCTTCCCCACTCATGTATCGATGGATCCCATCTCCCCATTTGGTTTTAGCCAATAAAAGCTTTTCGGGCGTCCCACTTGCTACCGCAGTGAGTTCCGCTCCAGCCACTTTTCCATTCCCTATATATTCCGCATGACGCATTCCCATGGTTCCCAAGCCTATGATGCCAATCCGCACCTTTTCCACTAGAACCCACCTTCATAAATACGCAAGTCATATTGACTAGCCCTTATAAGTGTTTTATTCATCTGCTGTAAAATGCTTTTTCACCACTGCGTAAGCCAGTTTAGGTCGTCGGTACCCATCGACGACTCCCTTGTTGTTAAGGGTCTGAACACGCCACAGCGGTCCGACCTTTTCCTCCGTTACCCGACAATCACAGAATTGCCAGATGTACATTCCAGAAACAAAATTACGGTTGCGATAAGCTTCAAGATTGCTGTCAATAATCTGGGCTTGTCTCTCTTCCGTCCCTTTCACCTGACTAGGTGAGCGGTATCCGTAAAAGCCATCGGCACCAAATTCACTCATAATCATCGGTTTGCCTAGCCCGCCAGAACTGTCCGCCCAGGCTCTTGCCTGGTCGCATAGTTCGCCAGGGTCCTCTGGTCCATACCACCCTGGGTATAGATTAAACGATACAATGTCAGCCAGGTCAAAACAAATCTCCTTCTCCCGATGATGGGAAGCGAAGGTCAGCGGCCGACTTGAATCCATAGTTCGGATTTGCTCCAGCTGCCTTTTATAATGTACCTTCCCTTCCTCCGACCAACTCGCGCATTCATTCAGAATCGCCCAGATGATGATCGACGGATGATTGACGTGCTGCTCGACCATCTCCCGGTTTACATCTTCGCACTGTTGGACAAAGTTTGGGTTGCGCATTTGATCCAGGTTGAGCCCGCGCGCATGGTTTTCCTCCCATACGAAGAGGCCACGCTCGTCGCACAAGTCAAGAAAGCGTTCATCGTTCGGATAGTGGCTCGTTCGCACACTGTTGCAGCCCATATCGGCCATTAAATCGAGATCCTGCACCATCAAAGACAAGGGAAGAGAAGCTCCCGCAAGTGCATGATCTTCGTGCCGATTAAAGCCTTTCAGTACGATGTCCTTACCATTCACTTGTATTTTTCCGTTCAAGGTCGTGACAGAACGAAATCCTACCCTCTCAATTAGATCATCAAACACCAATCCATTTTGTCCAGAAAGGTGAAATTCAAGCTCGTACAAGTTTGGCTGCTCATTATCCCAGACCATAACATCCGGGAAGTCAAACCGACCTGTAACTGCAAGCTCGGCACAAGGACCGACACGAGAAGTACCAAGCGTTAACATTTGACCCGCCAGTTCGCCGTTCAACATAAATTCCTGTTCTAGCTCGGATAAATTACCGACGATGACACGGATATCTGCATGCCAAGAATTATTCTCCAGCACAGGAGTGAATTCAATGCGTTCGATAAACAGGTCTTCCACTTCTTCCAGTCCCACTGGTCGGATGAGACCGCCATACGTATAGTAATCGTTGTGCAGGTGGAGAGATGAGGCTTCGCTAAAGCTATTATCGACGACAATCATCAGCTCATGTTCTTTAGGCTCTGCCCCTTTTACAATAGAGGTAAACGCGGTATATGCATTATAATGGTGTCCAATCGGTACTCCGTCAAAATACACGTCTGCGGTATGACTCACACCTTTAAACACAAAACGAAGGTTTTTATTAACTGTGGTCTTAATTGTCTTCCGATAGACTCCTCTTCCTCTATAACTAGTCAAATCGGGATGCTGTTCCCAGCAGCCTGGAACCGGGAGCCGGTACACCTTGTCAAGCATTTCTTCATCATTATCATTCATTACAGTGAAGGACCATATGCCCTCTAATTCCTTTACCTTTCGCACACGATGCGTATCAAATATTCGAATCACCGTACATTCCTCCCATTCTAGAATCACTCCGCCGGTTCTTCCGGTTAGTTAGCTTTCCTTCCCTTATCCGAAGCCTCCGTTCTCTACTCTTTGATAGCTCCGATCATGACTCCTTTGACAAAATACTTTTGCAGGAACGGGTACAGGAACAAGATGGGTGCGGTCGCAACTATAATCGTCGCGTACTTAATGGTTTCTCCGATCGCCATCTGGTCGTTGGATCCTACTCCTACAGACATGGAACTTGTATCGTTACTGATGAGAATCTCACGCAAAATGAGTTGTAGCGGGAACAGCTCCCGTGACTGCAAGTAAATTGTAGCCGAAAACCAAGAGTTCCAGTG
>JAIMBU010000567.1 GCA_023511325.1 Gorillibacterium sp. | reverse complement strand
GTTCATGGCTACCTATACAGCCTTTCGTTCCAATCCAGAGATCATCGTGGGCCGGATGGTTCTATCTATTCTGGTTGGATTCGCGATTGGACTTACGGTCTATGCTTTTTTTAAGAAAAGTCAGCTTCGCAACAGTAAAGAAACCCTCTATGCACAGGCATCTGCTGAGAATAGAATGGAGGAGCAAGAGACTGGAGATAGTAAGTTGATCTCGATTATGGAGCATGCAGGAAGCGAATTTTTTGAGATGGGTAAGTATTTACTTTTTGGCTGTGTGGTTGCGGCTGCCATGCAGACGATGATTCCGCGTGCAGATCTAGTGGGTATCGGACAGGCTCCCCTGGGTTCACACTTTTTCATGATGGCCTTCGCTTTCATATTATCCATCTGCTCAACTTCAGATGCCTTTGTGGCTAAATCTTTTTTCAACACCTTTTCTACCGGTTCATTACTTACTTTTCTCGTCTTTGGACCGATGCTGGATTTGAAGAGTCTACTCATGCTTTTCTCTGCGTTCCGCGCTCGTTTTGTGCTGATGCTTGCGGCGCTGATCGTCATCTTTGTTTTTGTCGGTTCGACGCTCTATGAACATTTTATTTTCTTATCTTGAACAATACATAATGAGGAGAGCACCCAATGGAAGAAGAACGTTCACTCTGGCTTCACTATGTGCTACGTGCACTCATCATGGCTGGCTATTCCTTCTATGTCGTCTATCTAGTCCAAACGGGTAAATTATCTTATTATATCGCACCAAGAATGACACTCTATGTCAAGCTTGCTGCGATTGGGTTTATCATCGTGGCTTGCTGCCAGCTTTTTGTTGCCTTGAATACGGGCAGAGGCAAGAGGAGAGGCTGCTGTCCAGAGCACATTCCACCACGTTCCTTATGGAAGAATACTTATGTTTACAGTCTCTTTCTCTTACCGTTGCTCCTTGGGTTATTACTGCCCGATAAGGTGATGGGAAGTGATATTGCCAGTGTCAAAGGAATGAATCTGAGCAGCAGTACTTCAGCTCGGCTTGTAGGAGCGAAAGCAATCAACTCCAAGCAGCCGCTAGTGGTTCCAACTCAGGCCGTAACGGATCAGAATCAAGCGAGCCTGTCGGGATCAACAAATGCTACCAAAGGGAGTACGCTTAGCGATGTCGAATTAGAAAAGCTGTTTGATCATGACATTTACAGCGAGGATTTTGCCAAGCTTGCGATGAGACTGTATCGGAAGGATACCATTGAGATTACCGAGACTGGATTTCTTGAACTGCTCGGAGCGGTCGATATGTACAAGGACAACTTCTTGGGCAAAAAGCTAAAGATCAGTGGGTTTATCTATAGAGAAGACGGGATGAAGCCGAATCAGTTCGTCATTTCCCGTCTCGCCATGCAGTGCTGTTCCGCGGATTCCGCACCTTATGGCGTGATGGTTGAAACGGCAGGGACCAACGCCTTTAAAGAGGATACATGGATTTCACTCACGGGAATTATCGGGAGTACCGAATATGACGGTGTAGAAATTATGAAGCTAGATAGCCTTGAAATCAAGAAAATTGAGATCCCAAGCACACCTTATGTATATCCTTACTTAGATGATTTTGCTAATTTGGCTCAATAGATTTAGTTCTAAAAAAGCATAGAGGTTGACTTTTGTATCCCTCTTACGGCAGAATTAGCTTAGATGCAGAAGAGGGGAACGGGCTTATGAAGGGTGAGGAAATGGCAAAAGAAATGCTTAGTATCATGATGAGAAAAGGCTGGAGAATAACGGATCAACGCCGTACGCTCGCCCAAATTTTCACGGAAACTGAAGGGTATCTTTCTCCAAAGGATGTTTATGAGTCCATGAGACTGAAGTATCCAGGTGTCAGTTTTGATACGGTCTATCGAAATCTGCGCATGCTTAGCGAAATGGGAGGGCTGGAGCAATTTTATTTTCTTGAGGGTGGCCTGAAATTTAAAGCAAGCTGCCAGAGTCACCATCACCATCATCTGATTTGTATAAATTGCGAGAAGACGTTGACGTTTGATTATTGTCCGATGGAGCAAAAGCTCGATCTACCAGGTAATTATAAAATCATCAATCACCGATTCGAAATTTACGGAATTTGTGAGTCCTGCCAGGGTGAGATTAAAAATGATAAAGTGGACACCGATGAGGAAACAGAGAGCTTGATTGATTAAAGCTAGTGTAGCTCAACATTCTGATTAGGCCTAAAGCGGGCACCCATAAGCGACGCTCCCATAAGGAAGTATTCTGAATTAAGGATTTACGGTATAGCATTTTTCATCGTGCTATATCGTAAGTCCTTTTTCAATTTATCGTTTTCTACGTTCTAAATTTTTTGAGCAGTCGGCGTTCACTAGAATTAGGAATTATATTCGGCAATCATATAAGATGTGTACTCGTGTAGTATCTGTTGTAAAATGATATAGGATCATGAGGACAAGAATTGCAATTAACGTTTCTTCTTAGGAGGCTTTGGTTTGGTAAGTGTTGTCTTGCACGCTATTTTGCTAGCATTCGGACTTATTTTACCGTTAGGTGTTCAGAATATTTTTGTGTTTCAGCAGGGTGCCTTGCACAAAAGCTATATGCGCGTGGTACCGGTTGTCGTCACGGCTGCCCTCTGCGATACCTTGTTAATCGTCCTTGCCGTATCCGGTGTATCTGTGCTCGTATTCGCTCATGCTTGGCTGACAACGGGACTGATGATATTTGGTGCTTGTTTTCTGCTCTATATGGGTTTGATGACCTGGAGAAGCCGACCCCAGCCTGCCGGGGAAACAGAGGTTGTCTATTCTGTGAAAAAGCAAATTATTTTTGCTATCTCAGTATCTCTATTGAATCCACATGCCATACTAGATACGATCGGTGTTATTGGTACAAGTTCAGTCGCCTATGAAGGGAATGAACGGATTGCCTTCATGTTATCCTGTGTTGCGGTATCCTGGCTGTGGTTCGCTTCTCTAGCACTAGCAGGTAAATGGTTAGGAAAGATTGATTCTTCCGATAATAAGCTGATGGTCATCATTAACAAGTGCTCCGCAGTGTTGATTTGGGCTGTAGCTCTCTTATTGATTCGAAATGTCTGGGGAATCTAAATTCACCATTAAGGATTGAAATCAATTTTACTGCAGCAAAAAGCCGATGAAAGGACACATACCTATCGAAAAGATCTTCAAGGAGAAGAGTTTACGTATTCCCGACTACCAGCTCTGGTATGCATG
>JAIMBU010000566.1 GCA_023511325.1 Gorillibacterium sp. | reverse complement strand
TCCATAATCTCGCAGCCAGCTACGTTCTCACGAAGAGTTTTGCCTGTAACCGTTATACAGTCCCCGTTGATTGCGCCGGGCTTACGGAGCAGCTCATTCAGGATCGCACTTACACCCCCTGCGTTATGAACATCCTCAATGTGATAATCAGAGGCAGGGGCGATCTTGGCCAAATGGGGAACCCGATTAGCCACCTCATTGATCCGCTCAATCGGATAGGTAATTCCGGCTTCACTAGCAATAGCCAATGTATGCAGAACCGTATTGGTCGAGCCACCCATCGCCATATCGAGAGCAAAGGCATTATCAATCGCATCGATTGTAATAATATCTCGTGGCTTGATATCAAGCTTGATCAATTCCATCAGTTGGCGAGCAGAACGTCGGACAAACTCTTTGCGCTCTTCAGCGATAGCTAGAATTGTACCATTGCCCGGCAACGCAAGTCCCATTCCCTCAGCCAAACAGTTCATAGAGTTAGCTGTAAACATGCCTGAGCAAGAGCCACAGGTCGGACAGCCATATTGTTCTAACTCTAACAGGGCCTTATCGTCAATCTTACCTGCCTGATAAGCACCAACGCCCTCGAAAACGGAGGTAAGGGAAATTGCCCGTCCCTTGCTGTCGCGCCCTGCCTTCATCGGGCCACCACTAACTAGGATCGTTGGAATATTACAACGCATAGCGCCCATGATCATGCCTGGCGTTATCTTGTCACAGTTAGGAATACATACCATACCATCGAACCAGTGAGCGTTAACCACCGTTTCTACGGAGTCGGCAATAATCTCCCGGCTGGGCAGCGAATAGCGCATACCGATATGCCCCATGGCAATCCCATCATCTACACCGATGGTGTTAAACTCAAAGGGAACACCACCCGCCTCACGAATCGCTTCCTTAACAATCTTACCAAATTCCTGAAGATGAATATGTCCGGGGACGATATCAATATAAGAATTGCACACCGCGATAAACGGCTTGTCAAAATCCTCTTCTTTAACGCCAGCTGCGCGCAGCAGACTACGGTGAGGAGCACGATCAAAACCCTTCTTGATCATGTCGCTTCTTAATTTGGTGTTATTCTCCATGCTTAATTGCCTCCCTTTTACTATCTAAACTTGCTAATCTAAACTTCCTATCTAAGCGCTCATGTTAATTCTAAACCAATCAATCAGCGCGGGAAAATCATTGTTTCAATTCTATCACTTTTACCACCAAAAGACAGCGGTTTAGCCCTGTTACGCGATAGCTTTTTCCAATAGTGATCATAGGTTTACCCTATCCTCAAGCCTGCGAAAATAAATAGAGACCTCCTATTTGCTCGCTTAATTGAAGCAACAAACGAATATCCAGAATAGTAAAGGGATTGGTGTGAGTGGACACTGGAGTTACTATTTATGTCTAAACCCACAGTAATGAAAGATTATGCGGACACAGGTGCCGTTATTTACCGGAAAACTGTTGATTTCTGCAAAAAGAAGTTCAATAAGAGCTCCTGTGTCCGCATACACTCGAAATCAGGTCATTTGATCCAAATAGCGGCATCTGTGTCCGCTTAGCTAGTCAAGTCTAATCCTCGCAAAAAAGATCGCTAATGCTCCCTAGCTATCAGGTGAACAAATGCGACCTTCTTCGATTATTCGATTATTTAGCCTATATCGCGAAAAGATCTAATTGCGTTTGGGTGACTTGCTCCAACAGCTTCACCAATCCACCAAATTCCAGCTCGGCGAACTTCTGCGAGGCAGCTTCTTTACGCAAACTCCACAAGCATTCTGGTAAACTGCATGTTACAGGTACATCCAGACGAATCCTCGCCAAATCTCGCGATAGATGAAGCATCTCCAGATTCGCTTCAATCTTCGTTCTTACACCTTTGGGCAGCTTATCCAGGTTAGCGAGCACCCCTTCAACGGACTCATAGTCAAGCAGCAGCTTCAAGGCGATCTTCTCGCCTATTCCTTTGACTCCAGGATAGTTGTCACTTGAATCGCCCATAAATCCTTTGATATCGATGACTTGTACCGGCGTCAACTGCTTTTCGGACATCAACAGTTCAAGATCATACACAGCATAATTCAATTTACCTTTTTTCATAATGACGACTTTAACCTGTTCATTAATGAGTTGGAGCATATCATGGTCACCCGTGAGAATATATACCTCTGAGTCTGTGCTGAGTTGACTAGCAAGTGTACCGATACAATCATCTGCTTCAAAACCGACGATCCCAAAGTTCGGTACGCCCATCTCAGCCACGACTTCCTTAACCAAATCAAATTGCGGAATTAATTCCTCCGGCGCCGCTGACCGGTTTCCCTTATATTCCGTATATTGCTCGGTACGAAAGGTTTTGCTCCCCATATCCCAACAGCAGACCACATGAGTAGGTTTAAAGGTATTTATCGCATCAAAAAAATACTGAATGAAACCATATACAGCATTGGTAGGCAGGCCAGCAGTGGTTTTGCGAATATATCCCCCATAAGAGGTAGCATAAAAAGCTCTAAACAGAATGGCCATGCCATCGACAATCAGTACTCTATCTTTAATCGCAGTCAATTCTCGTTTCCCCAATCCTAACTAGATTTATCGTTCCCTCCCCCTTATTCTACCATGACCCGTTGCCCTGCTCCAAGCCGTTGCTTCATTTTCAGCCATTTAATGATTTCCAGTTAGCAAAGTCGCAGCTTGCGATTATCCATATTTCGTTGGCTGCTTGTCTACAATGGCCTGCCACAATCACCGCATTTTGACTATTCACTATTCCATTGAAGGCAGTAGCGGATATCCTAAAACATCATCTATGAGCAGAACCGTGCATTCGGAAATACTTAACTTATAAACATGAACGTAGTGATTTAGGAGTTTGTTGTGTTCAATTTATGGATTACGCCAAAAAATATTTCCGTTGTTTAATGGCTCAAGCCCAAAATTGGTGTTTGGTGAAAGAAAGTCCGCGATCAGGCACAGCGTTTACCTGTAACGGACCGGAGTGCGCTTATTTGCCTCAAAATGGACGCGTTTCTCCTGTAACGGATCTGAGTGATCTTATCAGCTCCAGATTGACAAGAGACAAGGGTGTTTTGTGAAATAGATTCTCTCAGTTCCGTTGCAGGAGGCAAGCCCGCTGATTTGGCCTAATAAGGTCTCTTGTTTCCGTTAGAGCGCTGCATCATGCCAATCGTCCATTTGTCGCAGCTCGCAGCTCAGAAAAAGTCGGCCTATGGGG
>JAIMBU010000565.1 GCA_023511325.1 Gorillibacterium sp. | reverse complement strand
AATCAATTCCATTTTCTTCACGATATTGTTGTTCCAGCTTAGTGAAAATCTCCTTGTTATACCATTCCTTCAATATCGGATTCGAGAGCATACCACTGAGGTTTAGTGACAAGAAATTCTGAGTAAACTTCAAGGGATCGTCATCCGGGTTAACAGTCTCCATAATACTCTTTTTAAGTTTCGCGTTTTCCTCCAAATAAATCTCCATGAACAGCTTATCTTTCGAGGAGTAGTAATTGTAAAACGTGCCTACACTTACACCAGCCCTTTTTGTTATATCGGCCACATTGGTATCTTTAAATCCTTTAGCGCTGAATAACTCTTTCGCACAATTAAAAATATCCGTTTTTTTATCCTCCACTTTAGTAACCTCCGATTTACTGTAAACTTGAAGCTTGCTGCAATTCGCTATAGGTACTTAACCATCAATAATCTAAGCAATATGAATGAATATTTTTTGGTTCATTCATATTATAGCATAGGATTTACTTTGCTGTCAGGTTTAAATACAAGTCATCTCCCTAATTATTTTCAATGATATACCGATTCCTGTTCATGATTCTCTGCTGCCCCAAATGGTAGTGATGGGTTTGTCCCATTTTGTTCCTGAATTCAAGCTTATATGCTTCAAAGTTCCATGTTTCCAGAAATTTTTGGGCTGCCACTGTACCCGAGCTTAATAAGCTACGCTTATCCGCTTCATTCAAATCAAATTTCGTCGAATTAATCATTTGAGAAGGGATAAATACACTCCTACTTTCTGAATGCTTGTCGACATGCCGCTGATCATGAGCTTGTAGCATAGTTTTAAACACTCCTTTGAACAGAGAGACCGGGCCATAAATCTCACGTGCATGGGTATAGGTGCGTTTTTCTGATAAGCGAAAACCGAAGGTTGGCCACTCGGGAACTCCGTCGACATCAAATAGCCAGATCGGATAGCTGCTTAATAAGCCACCGTCCAGCATGTAATACGGTTTTTTGCTCAGTGGCGTCGGCCACAAATAAGGTTGGAAGAAGAAAGGTAGCGTTGTGCTCATCCGCACGGCTGCAGCGATCGGGAAGGTGGCTGGTGATATGCCGTACTCGGGCAAATCATCCGGAAAGACAACCATCTTCCCATTACTAATATTAGAGGCAATAATGGACAGCTTCCCTTTTGACAAATCACCAAACGTTACCACTCCTTTTCGGGCTAGCCACTCCGACACTTTTTGTTCCAGCAGTTGATTTGCATAGATTCCCGATTTAAGCATCAAGGGCAGTGCATTCTTGATTAGGGGAAGATGGTTCATCCAGTTCCGACCGAGCAGTTCATTGTAATCCAGTGAACTCATAATTTGTTTAATCTCAGTGCTATTATATTCGCTCGCCAATAGCGCAGCGACAATTGCACCCGCCGACGTTCCCGCAAGCCTTTGCCAAGTGTACCCGTGCGCCTCCATCACTTCAATTGCTCCTACAAAAGCGATTCCTTTCACACCGCCACCTTCAAATACAGCATCCGCTTCCATTATTTTACACTTCCTTGATCAGTAGTTTAAATATCGAATCAACTGATGCTTAGGATGCTGCCAGAGCACCAATATTATTTATCCTGGTGACAATGACAAGGCAAGCGGATGCACAGGCGCTCTTGTCATATAAAAAAACAATGTCCATTAGTGTTCGCTTGAGACTGGAGTCAGATCATGCTGAAGAACAGCTAAATCGCCTTCCGGGCCATGAGACTCTCGGCGCAGTCGACGATGGTCACAGTGGCTGGACGCGAATGCCACCCTAATAGGCGTTGTGCCTTTTCCGACGTATGGCGATGTTTTCGCCCCAGCATCGGTGTTACCGCACGAAGCGCAGGATCAAGGAGCGAGAGAAGCCGAAGTACGAAGTCTGGGATTGTTCGCGTTGGAACCTTGCTGGCTGCCCCTCCAAGCTTCGAGCGCAGCGTCTTGGAGATGTCGGTCATCCATATGAACTCACCAACCGCAATGAATCGTTGTCCGGCAGCCGCGCTCGACGTCATCGCGCGTATATGCATATCGGCCAGGTCACGCACATCCACGATTTCGAATCCCAGACGGGGATTGCCAGGCACACGCCCCTGCAAGAGACGTCCGATCACCTGCACCGAACCCAAATTGTCAGCCGTTAGCACTGGACCGAATACTGCACCTGGCAGAATCGTCGTCAATGTAGTAGGACCGTCATACTCCTTCATGAACTGCCAGGCAGCCCATTCGGAAATCGTCTTGGATTTCCGGTAGGTATTGAGGCCCTTGTCCTCGGGGTCGCTCCAGAAGGACTCATCAATAAAACTGTCTTCGCTCTTCATAGAAGGAGTGGCGGCAGCGCACGAGGAAGTCATCACCACGCGCTTGACCCCGGCCTTGGTAGCGGCACGCAAAACTCGTAGCGCTCCGTCGCGGGCGGGAATGATCAACGTGTCCAGATCGTCCTTGGGGTTGTCTCCACCAAGCGGCGAGGCCACATGAAGTACATAGTCGCATCCTGCTATCGCTGCATCCCATCCAACGTCCGATGTTAGATCGGCGGCAAAAAAGGTCAGGCGATCACCGGGATCGACAGCGGCGGATACGGTCGCCCGTACCGCTTGCTCCCTTGAAAGGCTACGCACGGTGGCACGCACCACAAAACCGCGCCTTAAAAGCTCAACCATGCACCAACTTGCGACAAATCCGGTTCCGCCCGTCACTAAAACGGTCTCAGTCATGCTGTCCCACCTCCAAAAGTTGTTCATTCAGACTCCAGAGACGGTCGGCCGCTTCGGGATCGACCGCATAAGGCATCATGCCAAGAACCATCGCCTCAATCTCGACACCGTCGAGTCCCTCAAGTGCAGTCTGGGCCTTGCTATAATCTCGCTCCGAGACAATGACCTTGACGCCTGCGGAAGACAGCGCTCGTGTGGCCTCCAGACCGATGCCGGAATAGCCACCAGTGACGATGGCGTTTTTGCCGCTCAAGTCACAGCCGCTGATGATCTCACTAGCTGTTGTGGAAGCTCCAGAACCAGAGCCAATGGGAATTTGTTTTGTCAACATAAAGAGAAGCCCTCCTTTAAATATTCTTAAGGACAGGATCACTTGAAAATGTCCTTAAAAACATTATCTTGCAAAAAAATGAAACCAACTTGGCGATTACTGCCTAAAACTTGCCTATAACTGCAGTCTGCAGGTTGGAAAACTCTAATGACATCAACAGGTAACAGAAGGACCCACCGCGG
>JAIMBU010000564.1 GCA_023511325.1 Gorillibacterium sp. | reverse complement strand
CTACTCGTTTAATAGCGGTGGCACGATGCATGGCTTTGAAGGCTTTACGCTAGAGTGGTATCAGGAAGTATTTCAGGATTCGCGGCTTTTGATTATTGTCCTTAATACGCTTGTGATTGCCCTATTATCTGCGGCAATAGCAACCATCCTTGGGGTAGCGGGCGCACTTGCGATCACAACTGTGCGTAGACATCAGATGAAGAATACGCTACTCACCTTCAATAATATACTGATCGTTAGCCCGGATGTGATTATCGGAGCCTCCTTCCTGATTCTGTTCACCATCCTAGGGATCAAGTTAGGCTTCGTCTCGGTCCTGCTGTCCCACGTTGCCTTCAGTGTGCCGATAGCGGTGTTGATGATTCTGCCTAAGTTGCAGGAAATGAGTCCCACCCTGATAGATGCTGCACATGATTTAGGGGCAAGTCGATGGGATGTTTTGTCCAAAGTGGTATTGCCCTTTATCAAACCAGGCATATTTGCTGGGTTCTTCATGGCATTAACCTACTCACTCGATGACTTTGCTGTGACTTTCTTCGTCACGGGTAATGGCTACTCCACGTTATCTGTGGAGATCTATTCGCGGGCTCGGCAGGGTATCGCTCTATCGATTAATGCGCTATCCACCCTGATATTCCTCTTTACCATCCTGCTTGTGATTGGTTATTACTTTATTAATCAACGTAACAATAGCCGTCCGAACAGAGTGGGAGGTGTGAAATGAAGCCGTTGGTTCAAGCATTCCTAACCATCTTTATTGTTGCCTTTGCCCTGATGTATGGAGCTTCTTACTGGAATTCTTCTCAAGGGTACACGGGTGACCATACACTGACCATTTATAACTGGGGCGATTATATTGATCCAGATCTAATAGCTGAGTTTGAGGAACAAAGTGGAACTAAAGTGATTTATCAAACCTTTGACTCCAATGAAGCGATGATGACCAAGATCTCTCAAGGTGGTACCACCTTTGATGTGGCGATTCCATCGGAATATGCCATCAGCAAGATGAAGGAAGACAATCTGTTGCTTCCGCTGGATCATTCCAAACTACCAGGACTGGTCAACATTGATTCGCGATTTATGAATCTAGATTTTGATCCAGGGAATGAATATTCAGTTCCTTATTTCTGGGGGACGGTAGGGATCATCTACAATCCTGAGCTGACGGGAGACATCACTTTTACCAGTTGGAATGATCTTTGGTCGGATAAACTGCGCAATCAGATTCTCTTATTGGACGGTGCGCGCGAGGTGCTCGGTTTTAGTCTGAACAGCCTGCACTATTCACTGAATGACACCAATGAAGATCATCTTCAGCAAGCGAAGAAGAAGCTCCAAACCTTGACGCCTAACATCAAAGCCATTGTTGGCGATGAAATCAAGATGCTGCTTGCTAATGAAGAGGCTGCGGTCGGGGTGGTTTGGTCAGGGGACGCGGCTGAGATCATGGATGAGAACGACAAGCTTGATTATGTGGTGCCGGATGAAGGCTCAAATGTCTGGTTCGATAATATGGTCATTCCCAAAACCGCCAAAAACCTTGAGGGTGCCCATGCGTTTATCAACTTCATGCTCGATCCCGAGATTGCTGCACGGAATGCAGAGTACGTTGGCTATTCCACGCCAAACAAGCTAGCGATTCCGTTCTTGCCGGAAGAGGTTTCTGGAGATAAACGGTTCTATCCTGATCCAGAGCTTACAGATAAGCTAGAGGTTTACCAAAACCTAGGCAAACGAATGTTATCCCACTATAACGAGCTGTTCCTTGAATTTAAAATGCACAAGAAATAGGCGACTTTAAGTGGATAAGAAACCAAGGAAGCAGAGGGAGCTATGATTAAATATCCGACTTTAACCAAAGGAACAACAATAGGAGTAACCGCACCTTCATCCGGGGTAAGCGTTGAATTACATGATCTGTTGAAGCTTTCATGCAGTCGTATGGAGAAGGAAGGCTTCCAGGTTATTTGTGGGGATACGGTATGGACACAAGATAAAGCGAAGTCCTCGCCTGCGATCTTACGCGCTAATGAGTTCAATGCCATGATGCGTGATGAGCAGATTGGGCTGATCATTCCACCTTGGGGTGGAGAATTGTTAATCGAGATCCTTGAGTTGATTGATTTTGCCAATATAAAGAGCAAGTGGATCATGGGTTATTCAGATATCAGCTTATTGTTATTGGTCATTACGTTAAGAACAGGAATAGCAACTGCTCATGGAAAGAATCTCATTGATTTGAGAGGAGAATTCTCCGATGAGACGACAGCTATGTGGTCCTCTGTTCTATCGACTAAAGTGGGAGAATCCATCCGCCAGCAATCGTCATCAAACTATCAAAAGGAATGGCAACACACGAACCCTTCGCCCTGTGTCTTCCATTTAACAGAAAAAACGGCTTGGCAAACTGTAGGAAATAAGCTAGTAAAAGCACAGGGGCGATTACTTGGTGGATGCATCGATGTCATCAGACATATAATCGGTACACCCTACGGTGACTTACAGCATTTCCAAAAACATTTTATCCATGACGAGCCTATCCTATGGTATTTGGAGAATTGTGAGTTGAACACAGCAGACTTGCGCAGGTCACTCGTTCAAATGAAGCTGGCAGGCTGGTTTAAGAACTGTTCAGGTATTATGTTTGGCAGAAGTAGTGGCAATCGACCCGTTCAGAACTACACGGCTGAAGATGTATATCAAGAGCTTGCGGAGGAACTTCAAATCCCGATTATCTACGATATTGATTGTGGTCACGTTCCTCCACAGATCACTTTCATCAATGGGGCATACGCTGAGATCGAAGTAGAGAATGGTAAAGCGTCAATCATGCAATATTTTAAAAGCTAACAAGAGGCCTACGCTAAACTTAACTATCTGGCTCAAAAGAGGCCTGCACAGTAAAATAGCACTGTGGCGCAGCACTAAATGCGCCGTAGCCCACCAAATGGGAGAATTAGCGCTATGGGACAGCGCTAAACTTAACTATCTGGCTCAAAAGAGGCCTGCACAGTAAATTAGCACTGTGGCGCAGCGCTAAATGCGCCGTAGCTCACCAAACGGGAGAATTAGCGCTATGGGACAGCGCTAAACTTAACCGTCTGGCTCAAAAGTGGCCTGCGCAGTAAATTAGCACTGTGGCGTAGCGCTAAATGCGCCGTAGCCCACCAAACGGGAGAATTAGCGCTATGGGACAGCGCTAAACTTAACCGTCTGGCTCAAAAGAGGCCTACACAGTAAATTAGC
>JAIMBU010000563.1 GCA_023511325.1 Gorillibacterium sp. | reverse complement strand
GCTTAAGTTTTCACTATACAGTTCTTGAATTGAAGCTTATTCACTTCTCTGAGGCTTATTCGCTCCTCAAGGCAGTAACGGGATCTTTCTTCGCTGCCATTTTCGCAGGGATAAAGCCTCCCAGCATGGTAAGTGCAACGCTGATAACAACAAGCAAAGCTGCATGAAGGGGATTCAGTTGAGCAACATTATCTAGATCAGTTAATGACTTCAGTATCATATTGACTGGTATCGTTAACAACCAAGCGATCAGTATGCCCAAAATACCGGAACAGACGCCAATGATAAAGGTTTCTGCGTTGAATACACGGGTAATATCTTTCTTCCTGGCTCCTAATGCTCGAAGAACACCGATTTCCTTCGTTCTCTCCAGAACGGAGACATACGTAATGATGGCCATCATGATCAGGGATACCACAAGTGAGATTGAAGCAAAGGCAACTAACACAAGGGTTATAGCATCCATAATACCTCCGGACATGCTTGAGAATGTACCGGCCAAATCCGTGTATACAACCTTATCTTCTGTTTTGAGGTCTTTATTCCAGGTATCCAGATAGGTTAATACCGTTTCCTTCTGGGTGAAGTCTTTAGGATACACGGTGATCATGTAAGGCGTTCCGCTAGCACCTAAAGAGGAGAGAATAGAATCCTTGGTTACTGCTGCCGGGCCTGAGGCTGAGCCTATTGCCATTCGATTTTGGGTTGGCCCTGTTGTACTACTGAACCCCTCGCCTGTTAGTACATTGTATTCAGATTCCTGTTGAGCTTTAACAATAGCAGAACTTTGTGCATTTTCAATAAAGAATTTGGATAGATCGTCGGAATAGGCAATTCCAGGCTGAATGACGGATAGTTCGTTGTCGGGATTGGCACGAATAATACCAACAATATTTAGCGGAACGGCATTTTTATTGTTATACATATCGATCAGATTACTCGGCGTACCTTTAAGAGCGAATAACTCTCCTGCTTTTTCGTAGAAATCATCATTGAGAATTACCTTGAACTCATGTCCAAGAATATCATCAAATTTGATGCTTTTAGCTTTATAATCCATACCGAGTGCTTCTAGAATCGTTACATCGACTTGATTTGAATTGTCAACGATCAGTACCAGATCATTCATTTTGGAAGGGTATGCTCCCGCCAGCAGATCATAACTGGTTTCCAAATAGGGAGTCGCATCCTTATCCAGATTGGTCGGGTATGCGGAGAGATGGATGGATGCGGTATTCACGGTTGTTGCAGTCTGACCATCAGATTTCAGCATATTCATGTTGACCATTCTTGTATAGGAAATACCTGAAAGTAAGTTTGGATCAATGGCTTCTATATATTGGATGTACTTATCGGTAAACACATTGGTATGCTGCAAAGTATCTTTGCTGGAGTCATGAGGATAGATCTCCTTGACAGCAGGATACTCGGTTTGATCTTCTGTTGTTCCATTGTTTTGATTCCTCGGCCCCGACATTGCATTCATCTCGGAGCTATTCTGAGTTATCATGATCGGGAAAGAAGACAGAGTGCCTGATTCAAATGCTGAGATCTGTTTATCAAAGCCATTAGAAAGCGAAAGAATCAAGGCGATACCGATAATACCAATACTGGAGGCAAAAGCGGTTAATGTGGTTCTCCACTTTTTGGTTTTAATATTTGTTCCTGACAGCTTAAGTGCTGTGAGAAAATTCATGCTTGTTTTCTTAAGGTTGTAATTGGAGTAGGTCTGACCTCCTTTATAAGGGTTGGAGTCGGATGTAACTTGTCCATCCCGAAATTCGACGATTCTGTCTGCATATTGATGGGCTAGTTCCGGGTTGTGGGTAACCATGATGACTAGCTTATCCTCGGCAATTTCTTTAATTAGATTCATAATCTGCACACTGGTCTCGGTATCCAGTGCTCCTGTGGGTTCATCGGCCAGAATAATATCGGGATCGTTGGCTAAAGCCCGGGCTATGGCTACACGCTGCATCTGTCCGCCGGACAATTGATTTGGTTTCTTGTGAATGTGTTCTTTTAATCCAACTCTTTCCAGCGTTTCAATTGCTTTCTTATGTTTCTCTGCAACGGAGATACCACTGAGTGTCATCCCCAACTCTACATTATCTACGATGCTTAGGTGCGAGATGAGATTGTAGCTTTGGAAAATAAACCCTACACTATTATTGCGATAGGCGTCCCAGTCAGCATCCTTAAAGTCCTTGGTGGACTTCCCGTTAATGATCAGATCGCCTTTATCATACTGATCCAGACCGCCGATGACATTTAAACAAGTAGTCTTGCCTGAACCGCTTTGACCTAGTATGGCGACAAACTCGTTTTTCCTAAAATCCAGATTGATTCCATTCAAAGCGACTTGCGTGAAATCACCTGTGGTGTAGCTTTTAGAAATACCTTTTAATTCAAGCATGGTTTATTACTCCTCTTTTTTAATCCGTTGTTTTTTCTATCTACAGTGATTGTAAAGGGTTTGTATGAACCCGGCATGAACGAATTGAAATATCCGTACGGAGAAGCTTGGTTTGGCTGTGTATGAGAAAGAACCTCTAAGCCCATCATCGCAAAATGTGGGCTCGGAGGTTCTTTGTTAACGATAAACTTATCAAAACGATTAAATGTATTCCTCATCATATTCAGCTTCTCGATAAATAGAAATAACAACAGTTGCTATTTCATCACCAATATTCTTCACAATGTGGGGGACACAAGCATTCCAACTAAAGGTGTCACCCTCCGTTAATTCAGCAAAGTCTTCCCCTTGCTCCACATAAAGGTGCCCCTTGAGGACGACATGCACTTCTTCACCTTCATGGGTATGTTGTTCTTTACCCGTAGATGTACCGGGAGGCAATTCAACGATTACCATGCGCATACTTTTGGTTGAACCCAGATGTTCCACCTTCAGATGATCGGAGCCACTTGTCGTCTGCTTGCGTTCATCCTTGCGGATGACTTTCATGCGCTCATCTTTCTTTAATAGTAGAAAAGCCAAGGGTACGTTCAGGGCACTGGCAATTCCTTCGAGAGTGGAGATGGAGGGGGATGTCTTGTTGGTCTCGACCTGACTCATAAACCCCTGAGAGAGACCCGTTTCTTCGCAGATTTGGGCAATAGTTATGTTCTTTCGTTTACGGATTGCTCGAATATTGAAGCCGATATCCATCGAAGATCCACCTCATCTCTTGATAGTAACGCGACAAAACGTCTTGTTTAATATTACCAACACCTCAGTTGACATTCCAGTGTTATTC
>JAIMBU010000562.1 GCA_023511325.1 Gorillibacterium sp. | reverse complement strand
ACGCAGCATCGTACGCTCGTATTATATTCGTAAAATTGTGACCGACAATGCAGCTTTGTCCGAGAGTCAGATAAAGGATTGGATCATTGAGCATAAGCTTTCGATTCATGCGACGGGACGCTATGTACTTTGGGTCATCAAGTTGGATGATGTCGCCATATCCCAGCACGTACAGGATGATCGCAGGCTGCTACATTTCGCAATCGCCAATATCATGCAGGAAATGCTTGCAGATAAGTTTGACTGCGAGGCTGTAGAGATGAAAAACGAGCAACTGGTTGCCATCATCAGTTCCCGGGAGTCATCAGAATTAGAATTGTCCAGCATCAGAGAGAAACTGGCGAATGTCCAACAGGTCTTCTCCAGGATGTACAAGGTTTCGTTTTCTGCTGCAATCAGCAATGAGGTAAGCAGATACTCCGCATTGACCGGCGAGTACAACCTTTGCCTGCAATATCTTCGCTATACTTTAATTTTTGGTAAGGAGTCCATAATCGAGTCAACGATGATCCAAGCGAATATGGATAATCATTTTGAAGCCAGTCTACCCCATGAACTGGAAAAAAAGCTAGTCGAAAGCATAAAATCGCAGCAGACAGACTTGTTTGAGAAGACGCTGGATAAGATTTTTCACTATATTGCTTCGTTGAACTATGATTACATGAGTTATATGGCCCTTCAGGTGTTTATTCTCATGAAGAATGTGATTAAGGAAATAAATGATAACCGAATCGTTCCCTTGGCTATTCGCTTGGCGGACACCAATCAACAAATCATGAACAGCCAGTCGCTAGATAGTATGAGAGACATACTAATCGACGTATATAGGGAAATTAATGAAAACAAGAAAAGTCCAGAGCAAGAAAGAAACGAAATATTGATTGAAACGATAAGGGATATCATTGAACAGAACTACGCTGACATCAACCTGAATATCCAAGTAATCGGTGATATCCTGAGGCTGTCGCCCGAATATATCGGGAAGCTGTTCAAGCGGCAGCAAGGAATTGCCATCGCTGAGTATATTAATGACGTCAGACTGCGGCAAGCGGTACTCTATCTTGAGCAAGGCAATTATACGATCAATGAACTGATCGAGAAGATTGGGTTTGGTAATCGCAGCAACTTTTTCCGCCTGTTTAAGAACAAATATGGGACGACACCCAAAGAGTACCGGACCAAAAAAAGCATCATGTCTTAACAAAGCTGGTCCGCCATTCCCTAAGACAGCCCTTCTTCCTTTGAAGAGGCTGTCTTTTTGTATGCGTAATCCTCCCGACTGGCGTTAATTCCTGAGTTCATTGCTTCAAATCCTCCATATTGGACTTTTTCCGGCAATTCACATCGGTAAATGTGATCAAAATCAGGATTTTGGACTTCCGAAGGGAATGATTTGTATGCAAACATACAGGTATGGGCAGCCAAGTATAACAAAGAGGAGTGGAGCCATGATTGAGGAAGCAGCAGTGAACAAAGCCACGTACATTAAAAAAAAGCAGAGTGGCAAAAAGGTCAATAGAGGAATGAAATTCAAACAAAATTATGAACTGTTTGGGTTGTCGCTCCCAGGTGTTATCTATTTATTGATTTTTGCCTACCTTCCGATGTTTGGAATTGTGATCGCATTTAAGAATTATCGGTATGACAAAGGAATTTGGGGGAGTGAATGGATTGGGTTGAAAAACTTTGAATTTCTGTTCGCCTCGGAGAATGCCTGGAGAATTACGAGAAATACGGTGCTGTATTCGTTATCCTACATTATCATCGGAACGATCGCTGCACTGCTGCTTTCGATCTTGCTAAGTCATGTAAATAAGCGTTGGGTTAAAATACATCAAACGATTTTGTTCCTGCCCTATTTCGTCTCATGGGTCGTTGTCGGTTACATTTCCTTAGCCTTTCTCGACAATTCGGCCGGATTTCTCAATCAGTTATTTCAATATCTAGGTCTGCAGCCGCATAAATGGTATTTTGAGGCAGGTGTATGGCCGTATATTCTGGTTTTGGTTCATGAATGGAAAAGCATCGGCTTCAGCACCTTGATTTATTTTGCCGGCATTATGGGAATCAATCAGGATTATTACGAGGCCGCTCGAATAGATGGAGCATCACGGCGGCAAATGGCAGTTAAGATTACGCTACCGTTACTGACACCATTGATTACGATCATGCTCATTTTGTCCATTGGCAACATTTTTCGCGGCGATTTTGGCCTGCATTATTTTGTTCCTGGCTATTCTCCGTTTGCGCTTCCGACGACGGATATTATCGATACCTATGTGTTCCGAGCGTTGCGTGAGCTTGGTGATTTCGGAATGTCCTCCGCCGCAGGCGTCTATCAATCTGTTGTCGGATTTATCCTTGTTCTGATTGCTAACTTTGTTGTTGGAAAAATAAATGAAGATAACGCGTTGTTTTAGGAGGAGCTATTTATGCCGCAAGCCCAAAAATCCACCCGGATGATCAATCTATTTTTTATGATTTTAAGTGTGCTTATGTTTGTGCCATTTTTACTGGTGATCATGGTTTCATTGTCGAGTGAGGCTTCATTGACCGAATATGGCTACCGTTTTTTACCGGATCAGATTGTATTTACCGCTTATCAGTATTTGTTCAAGGTACCGCATGTCATCCTCCGCTCTTATGGCATAACCGCAATCATTACGGTTGTCGGAACGCTTCTAGGCTTATTAATAACGGCCATGCTAGCTTATTCCATCTCGCGGCCTGATTACAGGTTCAAAAAAATAACGAGCTTTTATGTTTTCTTCACCATGCTTTTTAGCGGCGGACTGGTCCCATTCTACATTTTGATGACGCAATACTTGCATACTAAGGATACACTCTGGGCCATTATTCTCCCAGGTATGCTTAATGCTTGGAACGTAATCGTACTGAGGGGATTCTTATCGAAAATTCCAATGGAGATTATCGAATCGGCCAAGATAGATGGAGCCCGAGAGTGGCGGATTTTCTTCACCATTATTCTTGCTGTTGCGACGATGTCTTTCGCTTTTACTTTTCCTTCTAAGTTCGCTTTATCCCAGTTCATGATTTGTGGTGGAACAAATCCCATTACACCAATTTTCACTATTTGTTTTTGGCCTGCTTCATCCACTACTTCTTTCTTTAAAATATGATATGGTTTAAAATAATTTTCATCGTTCTCTTCCTTATCATCATGGTCATCTTTATATACATTCGAGTTAATAACCGGGAAATCCGTTTTTTCAATCACTTTGTTTAAATAATCTAAGCC
>JAIMBU010000561.1 GCA_023511325.1 Gorillibacterium sp. | reverse complement strand
TAACTAAGATGTATGCCTCTATTGTACCTTTTGTACAGGAATTGTGAAAAGAGAAATAATATCTATGTTCAAAATAAACCTTTGTGGTATAGTGTTATTATTAAATTTTCACATGATATCAAAGGCTGAGAAGAGAAAGAGTACTTGTGCCGTTTCTTTTCAACAGAGAGCCCCTGATCGCTGAAAGGGGGTAAAGAAACGCCCAAGGAATATGGTCTCTGAGCCGCACATCGAACCCTGCCTTAGGAAGTAGATTGTGCCGGGAGCTTGCGCCCGTTATAGCGCTAGGGTATAACCGCGAATAGCGACGTACCTGACAAGGTCAGCTCCCTGAGGAGCTGATGAATTTGGGTGGTAACACGCGGGTATATCCCTCGTCCCTTTAGGCATTTTTTGCCTAGGGGGGCGATTTTTTTGTTTTTATTGGTTTTATCACGATTCCATCGGGAGGATGAAGAATATGACGATCTTTATTGGAGGAGCTTGGCCCTACGCCAATGGCTCACTCCACCTTGGACATGTAGCAAGTCTGCTGCCGGGAGATATTCTGGCACGCTATTATCGACTGACAGGAGAAGAGGTGCTTTATGTTTCCGGTAGTGACTGCCACGGAACCCCGATCTCCATTCGTGCGGAGAAGGAAGGAATTCACCCTGCACAAGTGGCAGAGCGTTATCACCAGGAGTTCGTTGAATGTTTTGAGCGTCTTGGATTTTCTTATGATTTATATACACGAACCGACGATGCCTTGCACCATGAGATTGTCCAGGAGCTATTTCTCAAGCTGCTTTCCCAAGGCCTACTGGAGCTGCGCCAAGTCGAACAAACGTATTGTCCAGCCTGTAGCAAGTTTCTGCCTGATCGTTATGTCGAAGGAATCTGCCCGCGCTGTGGAGAGCCAGCACGCGGAGATCAATGCGAAGCTTGCTCTACCGTTCTTGATCCGACTGATCTACTCAAACGGACATGTAAGCTATGCGGGGCAGTTCCGGAGGATCGACTAACTGAGCACTATTACCTGACCTTGACCAAGCTACAAGCAGAGCTTAGGCAGTATGCAGACAAAGCAATGGGCTGGCGAGATAATGCGGTACATCTGACGCAGCGCTACCTAGACGAGGGATTAATCGATCGTGCAGCAACCCGAGACTTGCCATGGGGGATTGATGTCCCAATCACGGGCTTTGAGGGCAAGAAAATTTATGTTTGGATTGAAGCCGTCAGTGGTTATTATTCAGCAAGTCGTAAATGGGCAGAGCTAACTGGTGGTGACTGGCGGCGGTTCTGGGGAGAGGATGCTCTCGCTTACTATGTCCATGGGAAAGATAATATCCCCTTTCACTCCCTCATCCTTCCGGCCATTCTGATGGGAGTCGGCAATCTTCATCTGCCTGATCGCATGGTCTCAGGAGAATACCTTACCCTAGAGGGAAAGAAGATATCCACCAGCCGCAACTGGGCAGTATGGGTCCCCGATGTACTGGAGCGTTACCATCCAGATTCTCTACGCTATTTCCTAACCATTAATGCACCGGAGAAGCACGATGGAGACTTCAGCTGGCGCGAATTCATCAATAGCCATAATGGTGAATTGCTCGGTGCCTATGGTAATTTTGTCAACCGTAATCTAGCCTTTATTGTCAAATCCTTTGCGGGAAAAGTTCCTCATGGCATGATGGATTCTGCTGTTCGCCAAGAATTAACCGCCCTATATGAGCAGACGGGTTTATTCATTGCCGAGGCAACGCTTAAGCAAGCCCTTGATCATTTGTTTGCTTATGTACGCAAGGCTAACAAATATTTTGACGAACACAAGCCGTGGATAACTGTTCAGGATTCACCCGAGCAGACGAACAACACCTTGTTCACCTGTGTGCAGATCATTGCGAACTTGGCAAATCTACTGTCGCCGTTTCTTCCCTTTTCCAGCGAGCAAATCTTTGGCTTCCTTGGTCAAACAGCTCGCTGTTTGCATAGCAAATCAGCGAGCTGTTTGCCTCTTACATCAGCAGGCAGTTTCCCTACCCCATTGGCAAGCCCTTTGCCTGGTTGGCATTATATCGAAATCGATCCCGGGACGATACTGCATGATCCAAAAATCCTCTTTGAGCGAATCGACCCCAAGCGAATTGATGAGGAGCTTGAGGCTTTGGCCCAAAGCATTATTTAATGAAGACACCACCAAAGGGGATCGTTTCGCGAAGGACTCGCCGGATGAAGCTTTCGTTAGACATCTCACTCTCTAGCTCCCGATCCGTTGTACCCGTCTGCAAAAGCACGGTTCCTTTACCACGAATTTCCCATTGGTAATTCATATGCTGACTGGCCAAGTGATTGCCATAGACACACAAATCAACCTTAGCATTCTCTGGATAAGCAACCAGACAACGCAAATCCACGTACACAGGAATGTCGGAGTCAAGCTTCATTTCATAGAGCGGGCCTCGCGAGAGGATGCCAACAGGACCAGAGCCGGTAAACTTCATCTTCATAAAGTCACGAGTGACCAGCATATTCTTGATTTTTAGAATCACACTTTTCAGTGAAATGCCTGATCCATATAACAACACACTGCGAATATCGAAAAGCAGGTCCGCCCCTTCCTCAATCATTACGATCTTTAAATGATGTCCGACCGGAAGTGCGAGAATTAATTCTGAGGGACCGGAAATATCCGAGCGAATGAGCTTGCGCTTGCGATACATCCCCTTGAAATTCATCAATCGATCCTCGCGGAGACGAGGGGCGCCGCGAAAAGCCACGAGTGTCTTTGGATGAAGCAGGTGGATTTGTTCTCCCTCTGAGAGCTTAAGACGAGCACCATTCGATCCATTGCTAGCACTCGTCTCGTGTTGAAATTCCATGAGCGTTAGGCCCCTCTTCCCAATATGAGAATCAATTAATACTTACGTCTAAGCACCAATCGGGTAAACCTGCCGACAAAAAAAGCGGCTGCAAGCAATAAAATAGCTGAGATGAGTCCCATACGCAGTCGCTTGTTCGCTTTCTCCTTGAGATCTGCGGTATGCGTAAGTACTTCTACTGTTTCGGCAAGCTGGCGATTCTCCGCAGCTAGCTGTTCATTTTGTCCGATTAGCTTCTCCTGCTCTGCACTGAACTGCTCGGCTGTTTCCTTGGCTTTATCCAAGTCCGCTTGTGTATTTTGGATCTGCTCCTGGATCTGCTCATAGCTTGCATTATATTCATCCTGCGCTTGTTGATAGCGCTCCTCAGCCTGCTGCTCCATCAGTCGATAACTGTCTTGAAT
>JAIMBU010000056.1 GCA_023511325.1 Gorillibacterium sp. | reverse complement strand
CCCGCTGCTGATGAAATCTCTAAAATATTTGCACAACGATGAGGAGATGAAGTAAACAATGGCAATTAATACATTGGAATATGCAAAACTGTATCAGACCAATCTGGATCTGCAGGTGACTCAGCAAGCCACATCCGGATGGATGGAGCAGAATGCTGGGCAGGTAAAGTATAACGGCGGTAACGAGATTAAGATCCCCGATATCGTCATGCAGGGTTTGGCTGACTATGACCGGGATACCGGATTCGTGCGCGGATCAGTCACGTATAAGTATTCCACCTACGAACTAACGCAAGACCGGGGCCGGACGTTCTCCTTGGACTCTCAGGATGTGGATGAAACGGCTTTTGGAGCAGCGGCTGCGAACGTACTGTCTGAATTCCAGCGGACACAGGTCATCCCCGAAATTGACGCTTATCGCTACAGCCGACTGTCTGCTTTAGCGACTGCTGCGGGTAAAACCGAGACCTACACGCTGGCTGAAGCAACGATCCTTGCCAAGCTGTACGCCCAGATGTTTGCCCTATGCGACTTAGGCTGCGACATGAGTGAGCATGTTATCCCGATGTCCTACACAGCGTATGGGGTGCTCACCAATAACACCACCATTCAGAAGAAGATTGATGTTGGTGATTTTTCGCAAGGCGGCATTAATTTGCGTGTAAAGATGCTGGATGGCGTTCCACTTATCCCCGTAGCTGGAAATCGCCTGAAATCAGCGTATGTCTTTAACGATGGTACGACATCCGGACAAACAGCCGGGGGATTCACAGTGGCTGCTGGCGCTAAGGATATCAATTGGTTAGTCCTAAACCGTCGGGCACCGGTTGCCATTTCCAAGACTGACAAGGTGCGGATTTTTGCTCCGGATACCAACCAAAATGCAGACGCATGGAAGGTTGACTATCGCAAATACCATGATCTGTTCGTACCGCTGAACAAGCAGCCGCTTATTTTCGTTTCGAAGGGAGCCTAATAAATTATGATCTCATTGATAAAGCTTAATGTCATGAAAGTCGTAGATTCTGAAGAAAAAGCAGCTTTTTGGGAGTCGAAGGGTTTTGAGCGTGTGGAAGAAGAACCTGCAGAGAAATCTAAAACAGGTAAAGCAAAAGCTGAGGGCGGCGAATAACCGCCCTTTTGCTATGGGGGCGAGGTTATGACGGAGCTTGAAAAGCTACAAATCGTGCTGCCAGGGGCAAATGTAGAGTTATTGACGCTGCTGCTGGAAGACACGCTGACGGATCTGCTGGCTTGGACGAATCGCAATACACTGCCAAGGGGACTAGAGCCGACCCAGCGACAAATAGCGGTGATTCGTTACAACATGCAAGGCGTCGAGGGGCAGACAAGCCATTCAGAGGGCGGCGTTTCCCGCTCGTTTGAGGCGCTACCTGCAGACATTCGGCAGTCGATCAGCCAGTACAGGCTAATCAAAGTGGTGGGTCGCCATGCGCCTTAGAGCACGTGATAAACGAGCTGTCCATTTTCGCGAACGTATCCCAGCCAAAGAGCCCGACGGAACGCCTTATGAGGATTGGGCAGCGGAAGGAGTAACCATCCGCGGAAGCCTACTGCCCGCTGGCGGCAAAATCATGGCTGAACTATATGGGGAGCGCCTAAATTATATGATGGTGCTGTACGTGGAACACACACCTGAAGCATTGCAGTTGTTGGAGCAATTCAACGGACAGAAAAAGGGTTATGCCGCTTGTATTTATGTTCCGTCAGACGCAGCCAAGCCTGATTACAGAGTGGTGGCCATGCGCCCCTGGCAGCACCTCGTCATTGAACTGGAGAAGGTGTAAAAATGGCAGGGATGAAGAATCTGGATCGCCTAATCAGGAAACTGGACTCCCTTGGTGGCAATGTGCAACATGAATTGAGAATTGGAACGCTACAAGCAACGAAGCTGGTCCAAGGGGATGCCAAGGATCTTGCTTCCACCGATCAGGGGCGGCTACGGAATAGCATACAGGCTGAAGTGAAGGAATTGGACGCGGAAACCATCCAAGGTCGGATATCGACCAACGTTGAACATGCGGCTTATGTAGAGTTCGGAACAGGCCCGGTAGGTCAGGCAAATAACGGCGACCTACCGCCTGATATCCGTAGCAAGATTACCTATAAGCAAGACGGCTGGTGGATACATGAGAGCCAGATTGACGCGGCCACGGCGGAGAAATACCATTTTTTCAAGATTGAGACGGATTCCGGAGTATTCTACTACACACGCGGCATGCCGGCGAAGCCGTTCATGTATCCCGCCATTAAGGGTCGCAGGAAAGATGTTCCCAAAATCATAGCCCTGCGGCTTAAGCAGGCAATCCATAAGCTAGGGGGTGGACGTTAATGTTTGACGCAAAGTCGCAAATCCTCACGCTGCTGGAAACTATACATGGAGTGCTGGTAACCGGGGCGTATCCGAAGTCATTTGAACGGCTTCCCCATATCAGTTTCTATGAAACGGTAAATAGCGAGGGCCTACCGCAACTGCCGGGCCTGCTGACGGACATATCGATTCAGGTTGATATTTGGCATAACAAATCAACTGGGGGGTTGGCACAGCAGGTGGACGTGCTCATGAATAGCATCGGCTTTCGTAGACAATTCGCTTCCGACTTACCCGATCCGTCAGGCGTTAACCGTAAGACCATGCGCTACCATGGCATCGTGGATCGTCGGTCCGAGCGCGTGAGCCAATAATTTAAGGAGGGTGAATACTCAATGCCAGGACTTTTAAGTAAAGACACGGAACTGCATTACAAATCGGGTACAAGCGCGTGGGCGCGAATTGATCACTTGATGAGCGTACCGGATATGGGCGGCGATCCGGAACAGGTCGAAGTGACCACACTCCAGGATGGTGTTAAGAAATACATTTCCGGAATTAAGGACCCAGGGAGCTTGGACTTCCAATTCCTTTACGATAATTCGACCGTGACAAGTAATTTCCGTATTTTGAAGGGCTTGGAAGGGACAACTCACGAGTTCAAAGTTATCTTCCCTGACACCTCAGAGTGGGCTTTTTCCGCGCAGGCAAGCGTCAAAATGGATGGTGCGGAGGTAAATGCGGCACTAACCTTCACGGTATCATTCATGCTGCAGAGCGATTTTGAAGTAACTAATCCAGAAGAATAAAGTGTGCTCCTTCGGGAGCCTTTTTCAATTATGAGGAGGCAAGATTATGAAATACGTAACATTTGAATTCGCGGGTACTCAATACAAGCTGCGGTTAACGGCTCAGACGGCTACAGAGCTGGAGCGCCGTCTTGGGCAAAACCCGTTGGATATGCTGACCGAAATGGAATCAGGAAAGTTACCACCCTTAACAAGCGTGTTGCTGTTCCTCCATGCCGCTATGCAGAAGTTCCACCACGGGATCACGATTCAAAAGGTCTATGAATTTTATGATGCTTACGTGGATGCTGATAATAACTACACCGATTTGATTCCTGTGCTAACGGATGTGTTAGAAGTATCGGGTTTTTTCAGAGGCAATCCGAAGGAGGAGGCTCCAGAGGAAGTAACAAAGTAATCGCAATGGTTGATCTGTTCGATCAGCTCTACCCGATCGCTTGTGAGGCCGGGGTGGACGCTGCTGGGTTTTGGGACATGACCTATGGCGAGATCGTAGCAACGATTAAAGCTTACGAGGCACAGCGGCTTTCTGCTGTGCAGACGCAGGCATATATAGCCTACCAGCAAGCGCATGTGATATCCGCGATGATATCCCGCGTATTGGGAGGCAAGAAGAGTCCCCCGACCATACACCAGGCATTTCCTAATGTATTTCCTGTCGTCGAACAGAAACAACAGAATTGGCAGATCATGAAGGCCCGAATGGCTGCTTATGCCGATGCGCGGAAGAAGTGGGGTGAGAAGCATGGCGCTGACGATCGAGGAACTACAGATCCTGATCACAACGAAAACAACGGGGCTTAAGCAGAGTTTATCTGAGGTAACGAAGCGCTTGGGCGCTACAGATAAAGAGGTCAAGAGAACAACAGCATCCGTATCTAAAACGATCAAGGCTATCCCAGCTCCCACCATCAAAACCACAGCTCTATCGCGGGACCTCACCACCGTTCGACAACGAGTGTCATCCGCGACAAAGGGAGTAAGTTCCGCCTTGTCCTCACTTAAAGGGGCAAGGGGCATCGGCGGCGTTATGTCCAGTTTGGGTGGCCTTACTTCGGCGCTCGGCCCGGCTACGGCAGGTCTTACGGGTCTTGGTGCTGGTGCGGCGGGTGCATCGGCCGCACTCGGTCCGGTAGGTCTTGCTCTCGCCGCTGTCGTAGTCGCACTAGGGGTATTTGTTGCCGTCGTCTTCAAGGCTAGCCAAGAAGCCGTACGTTACGAGTCGGCACTAGGTCGCGTTAACATGCAGCTAAAAGGCGGTACGCGCGATTACATGCAGTGGGCACGAGCGCAGGGGCTGGCAAAGTCGTCAGCAGCTGACATGGGGGCGACTTACTCCGTTCTGCTCTCCGCATTTACAAACGATCAAAACGCCTTGCGGGATCAGACTAAGCAGCTCGTACAGACTACCCGGGTTGTGGCGTCTGCTACAGGTCGGACCATTGAAGACACAACAGAACGTATCCGATCCGGGCTTCTCGGTAATACCGAAGCCATCGAGGATTTAGGTGTATTCGTCAATGTAAGCATGATTGAATCGACTAAGGCTTTTAAAAAGTTTGCCAACGGAAAGCATTGGGATCAGCTGGATTTCAGAACCCAGCAGCAGATCCGGCTGCAAGCGATCCTGGAACAGTCGTATGATCGCTACGGCGACAAGTTGCAGAACAATGTCATGACCAAGCAAACGTTATTAATGGAGCAGCTCAAGGACATCAAGCTGAACATGTCACAGGCATTTTTACCGATTTGGGACGCGATTCTGCCGGCGCTTACGGCACTTGCCGAAAAGCTGGCCTATGTAACCGAGCAGATTGCACGTTTTGTTTATTGGTTGCGGGGATGGGATTACGATGAACGGACACAGGGACTTGACCAACAGACGGGTGCAGTAGCCGATCAAGGCAAGGCCTACGATAATCTAGCTGACTCCGCTAAAAAAGCAAAAAGCGAACTTGCGGGATTCGATCAGCTCAACCTTTTGGGTGATACCGGAGCAGGGTCGGGCGCAGGTGGTAGCGGTTCGGGAGCAGTTCCTAACGCACCTTCAAACGGGGGTAGCGGCGGCAACGGCTTGAACTTGCCGGACATCCCGACGCTGATAAAAACGAAGTGGCAGTTTGATATTGAGTGGCCAGACATCGATGCTGGACTTGGGGCGGTTGTGACGTATGTAACTAGCACGGTCAATAGTTTGATCGCGGATACCAAAAAGCTCCTTGACCAGATGTGGGAGGGTCTTCGAGGTCAGACACAAGCGGGGTTATCCTTGCAGCGTGGACTTCTAGACGCGTTCGCGGGCGGCATAACAGGCGCGCTCTTACCTGCGATGATAGCATCCATAACCGCTCAGTTAGCCAGTATGTGGGCGACGCTTCAGGCACAAACGGCCTTAGGTGGGAGTACGGTGAGGAGTTCCTTTGCTGGTACTCTCGCTAATATGCTTGCTGATCTGCTGGCGTGGAGTCCTCAGCTCGGTGCGAACTGGGCAAGCCATTGGGCTAACCTGCAAACCCAGACTGTGACAGGTGGCGCAACCGTCCGCACGTCATGGCGGAGCACGTTAAATGAGATGCTGGCTGATTTCGCGAGTTTTCGAACCTCGTTTTCACCGAACTGGAGCGCCCTTAAGTCGGAAATCCTATCCATTCAAAATCCTTTTAGTACTGTTAGATTGGATTGGACCAGCACTTTACAACACATGCAAACACAACTTGCCACCTATCAACCCGGGCTGATTTTAGGCTGGGGATTACTAGGAGCGGGCGTGTTAGCCATAAAGTCACCTCTTGCGGAAGTGCGGCAGGAGTGGGCAAATACTATGACCAGCATGCAACTCAACACCCTAACGGCCTTGGGGGGGATCCTTAAAGCCATAGATGCTGTTATGACCGCGTGGGACAAGCTTAAGCAAGCCCTCACGGGAGCGGTATCATCGGTTGGGGCATCAGCCGGTTCATGGCTATCAGGCATGGGGGATTTCGCCAAGAACGCGGTCAGTGCTGAGACGCTAAGCGGGATTTGGGACATGATCAAAGGGGAAGCGGCTAGGCCAGTTAACCAGATTGGTGCTGCCGTTGTAGGTGGAGCTGTGGTTGCTCCAGCACTCGGGGCAGCGGGCATAGGGGCCGAAGCAGGCGCGGCAATAAAGAGTTTAATCGAGATGTTAAAGGGCTTTGGCATTGCTGTTCCAGCTTTTGCAGGTGGGGCGCTGGCGTTTGGTCCCACTTTAGCTATGGTGGGAGACAATCGCGGAGCAGCTACAGATCCAGAAGTGATCGCGCCGATATCGATGCTCAGCGAGTACATGGATGGCGGCAGTGATAACCGGGAGACTGTGTCTGTACTTCGCAAAATCCAAAAGGCCATCGAACAAGGTCAAAACGTCCAGGTTACGATAGCTCGCGATGCCATTGGAGGTGCAGCGGTTGCTTACCTCAAAGATGAATCACGTCGAGGCATCAATCCCCTTGATGGGGTTATTTAAGGAGGTTTGATAGCATGTACGATGGCATGTACCTAGCGATAAATGGTCTAGAAATCGTGGCCTATCCTGCTGAACTTACCGTCAAGATAGTGGATATAGATGCTGAAGGCGGCACAACCCGCACCGCAGATGCCCAGCTCACCCGTGATCGCATCGCAGTTAAGCGGCAGCTTGATATGAGCTTTAATGCGTTAACCTGGGAGCGACTCTCGTCTTTACTTAGGTCCATGAGTGCTCCTTTTTTTGATTTTACTTATCCAGATACGATGACGGGTCAGCAGGAAACTAAGACATTTTATGTCGGCGATCGATCTGCGCCGATTGCCATGATGAAAAACGGGGTCTACTGGTGGCGGGGTTTAACCTTAACACTGACGGAGATGTGATGAGATGTATACAGTATCCCCTTTGTACGATAACATGCTACAGCGCCGCTTCAGGGAGTGGGAAGTCTCCGCAACCGTTGACGGCGTTCTGTATGGCAAAAACAAGATTATCGATTTCAGCATAGAGAACACACTCGTCAGCGGGAGCGAGTTTGAAATCGGAACGGCGATTGCTTCTAAACTAATTGTCCGCATCCGAACGCACGAGGAGATTCCGGCAAATGCTCGAATCGTCCCTTATCTGGCTTTGTCTCTTGCAAGTATCTCATGGAACACCGCTGATTTTGCTTGGGACGCTTCGGACTTTCCATGGGACGGCAATCAAACGAATCCGATTCCTATGGGTATTTTTTACGTTGACGGACGGGAGAGAGTCGGGGATATTTGGACCTTCGTCTGCTACGATGCTCTCATGTGGGCGAACGTGCCCTATGTGTCGGCGCTGACTTATCCGACTACACAACTTGCTGTATGGGATGAGATATGCGACCGATTGGGCTACACCTATGATAGTAGCGTGGTGATTAATCCCGCATATATGATACCCGTGGCGCCGACTGGATACGGCATGAGGCAAGTAATGGCGTATATCGCAGGAGCCAATGCCTCCAGTGTGTTTGTTGGCAAAGAGGGTTGGATTAAGTTTAAACGGTTTGTTGCTGCAGCTGACCCGGACTTTGTGCTGAAGACGGCAGATTATGTGAGGGTTAAACAGACAAACCCGGTCAAGACCTATACGCGTGTTGTGGTCATCTATGAAAAAGACGATGGTTTGTATTATGAAGCTGGGATCGGTGATGATGACCATACACTAGAGATGTTCAATCCATTGGCGACGCAAGCAATGGTAAACGCTATGCTAAGCGCAATCAACGGATTATCCTATCTGCCTATCACGATGGACCCGCGCAGTTATCCACAGATGGAGCCTGGGGATGTTATCGCCTTTGAACAATTGAAGTCTCTATCCTGGATGAACGCAGACTTGTCGTGGGACGCTGCGGACATCCCATGGGATGGCGTGTACCGATATCAAACTATCGCCTTGCATGTGGCGTACACGTTCAAGGGTGGACTGTCCATGTCGCTTGAATCGCCAAGCAAGTCAGAACAACAGTCCGAATTCAAGGTGGACGGGACTCTCACCAGCGCTGTTAACAACCTCAACAAGACGGCGGTCAAATTTGGAAAGCCCTACTTTGGTGTCACGAACAGCAGAGAACACGGAATACAAGTAGGCCGTAGTGACGGGAAGAGCGATCTCACACTTAACTCAGATGAAATGGATTGGCGAGTGGATGGACAATCCCAACTGCACTATGACGCTATTGCTAACCGCATCAAATTCAGTGGGACGCTCGAAGCAGCAGACGGTATATTCAGTGGTGATCTTCAGGCAGCGGGTGGCACGTTTGCTGGAAACCTTTCTGCCGCAGGTGGTACGTTTAGAGGCGCGTTGCAAGCTGCTTCTGGTACCTTTGCGGGAGCACTACAGGCCGCTACGGGCTCGTTCAGCGGGACGATTTCGGCATCCACTATTATCGGTGGCCAAGTCTATGGAACGTACATCGCCACGAGTTATGGTTATCCAAGATGTGAAGTTAGCAGCGCAGGTAATTTGCTAGGCGCGTACTACGATGCTAACAATAGCATTACGATCGAATCAAACCGTGCAGGTGCGCCATCAATGGTATTTACTCAAGGAGGAGCGATTAAGGGGCGCCTTGATATGGATAGTGGCATGGAGCTAGCCGGGATAGGTGGACTTACCGTAGGGTCATACAGTGGTGGCAATCTAGATTTAATAGCCCCATCGACTAATTTTGTCACGGTACCCTCCTGGGCGAGGTTTAAAGAAAACCTACATGGTCGCACATTGCAACAAGACCTTGACTTACAAATGACCTACATTAGTAGCGCTATGTCCGCAGTTGCGTCTCTAGATGTCAGGGTTAGGGCGTTAGAGTGAGCCTAATTACAACAAATGCCATTTCGTGGTAAGATGAAGGAAAAACGGGAATGGTGATTGATATGAAAAAGTTTATTATCGGGCTTATTGCAGGAATGATAATAGCCTCAACAGCAAGCGTTGGGGCTGAAACGATTAGTAGGATCGGTAAAAAAATTGATGCTTCGTACAAAGTGACTGTTGATGGCAAACGTCTCCCGAATGATGCTATTGTCGTCGAGGGTAAAAGTTATATCCCTACTACTGATATAGGGGCAGCAACGGGATACGATGTAGTGTTTGTTAATAAAACGGAGGGGATATCTATGAAAATAATTCTACCTTCAATTACAGATAAATACTCTCTTGAAACTATAGACTCTTTAATTGAGTCTACGAGAAACTACCAGTCCACGTATCAGATGAAAATTGACAAGTATACTCCATATATTGGAACCGACCCAAAATATGATTCTCTTCCTGAAGAATTTGAAGCCTACAAAAAAGAGGTTGATCAATATGAGC
>JAIMBU010000560.1 GCA_023511325.1 Gorillibacterium sp. | reverse complement strand
CCCCTGAACCCTATAGACAATACCTTCCTCAACCAGCTTGGCCATTGCGTTTCGAATCGTAATCCGACTGACATCAAACTGCTTGCAGAGCTGAGTCTCAGAGGGCAATCTGCGTCCTTCCCCCCACTTGCCCATCTTGATCTGATCAAGCACATACGCACGCACCTGGGTGTAGAGCGGTGTTCGCTTTGTCGGTTTGTTCAAAGCCGTTCCTCCTTTCATAACAAATATACAACTTTATATTTCATAATCTCTCTATTCCTGTTTACAATTGCATCTTTAACCTATATCATCTCATTATAACAAGTCAATGTTATCTTGTATATTTGTTATATAATTGGAGGCGTTAAGGATGAAAAAACCCGTCGCACATATTATCTCTCATACCCATTGGGACAGAGAATGGTATATGCCCTACGAGAAGCATCACGTCCGCTTGATTGCCCTTATGGACGTTCTGCTCGACACCCTGGAACAGGATAAAGAATTCCGCAGCTTCCACCTAGACGGACAGACGATCATACTGGAGGATTATTTACAGGTTCGCCCGGAGAGGCGTGAGCGGCTTGGGCAATTGATTCGTCAAGGCAGAATCGTGATCGGACCCTGGTACATTCTTCAGGATGAGTTCCTCACGAGCTCCGAAGCGAATGTGCGCAACCTCCTCATCGGTCATGAGGATGCGAAAGCTTACGGGTCTGTTGCCAAGCTCGGTTACTTTCCCGATTCCTTCGGCAATGTAGGTCAAGCACCGCAGTTACTGCGCCAGGCTGGCATTCAGAATGCCATTTTTGGAAGAGGCGTGAAACCAACCGGATTCAATAATGCCGTATCCGATTCCACGGCCTATGAATCTCCTTTTTCCGAGATGAGATGGCGTTCACCGGACGGTTCAGAGGTTTTGGGAATCCTGTTCGCCAATTGGTATCACAACGGCATGGAAATTCCTGTAGACGAAGAAAAAGCCCTTGCGTATTGGCCCGACCGCTTGGCCAATGTGGAGCGTTATGCGTCGACGCCACAGCTGCTGTTCATGAACGGCTGTGATCACCAGCCTGTCCAGACTGACCTGAGCGCTGCGCTTGAGACTGCTCGTAAGCTTTATCCCGACTATGATTTCAAGCACAGCAGCTTCACCGAGTATATCGAGGCTGTAGAAGCCGCAATAGATCAGCCCCTTGCCGTAGTCGAGGGTGAATTGCGCAGCCAACAAACGGATGGCTGGAACACGCTTGCCAGCACCGCCTCTGCTCGTGTCTATATTAAGCAAGCCAATGCCAAGGGACAAATCCTCTTGGAAAAGTTGGCTGAGCCTGCGGCCGCATTTGCCGCGCATCTGGGGCGTCCATATCCGAGCCACCTGTTCACTTATGCCTGGAAAACGTTGATGCAGAATCATCCACATGACAGCATCTGCGGCTGTAGCGTCGATGAAGTGCACGCAGAGATGATGACCCGCTTCGCCAAGAGTCACGACGTAGCAGAGGTGTTGGCTCAAGACAGCCAACGATTCATCACAGACCACATCGACACCTCCGGGTTCTCCAACAGCTCGGCAGTCCCTTTTGTCGTCATGAACTATGCTAGTCTAAAGCGTTCGGGCGTGGTAAGCGTCGAGTTGGAGGTCGCAAAACGATCACTTGCTGACGCTTCCCCTGCTGAAATTCATGCAGAGCTAGAACGGATCGAGATCGAAAGCGGTATTGTTATTGACAGTGACGGACGTACAGTCGAGGCGGAAATCGAGGATCTAGGCGTGCAATTCAATTACACGCTGCCCGACGATCGGTTTAGGCAGCCTTATATGGCCAGACGTCTGCGAGTCACAATGGGTGTGGATAAGGTTCCCGGACTTGGCTATCGTGTTTATGCGTGGCAACGCGAACCTAGTCTATCCCTGCCGGTAACTCCGCCAGCTACCTCAGCCGCACAGGAACAGCTTCCTGTGGACAATGAGGCATATCTCTCGCTTGCCTCGCAGGAACGGAACCCGCTCGAAAATGAATTCTATTTGATCCATATCGCCCGCAACGGGAGCCTGACGTTAACGGACAAAGAGACAGGGGAAATCTACCACGATCTCTGTATATACGAGAATGTAGGCGATATTGGAAACGAATATGTGTTCAAGCAAGACGGCGGTATGCAGGCACTGACGACGCGTGAACTGGACGCTGAGGTGAGTGTTTTATCAAGGACTGCTTACGCTACGGTTGTCGAGATCATCCACCGTTGGCAAATACCGGTTATGGCGGACGACTTGCTTCAACGGGAAGTCGTTACAATGGTGCCAATCAGCGAGCGCAGATCGCAGCGCTCAGAACTGACTGTGCCCCTTGTCATTCGTACTCTGATCACGATTGAGCAGGGTGTAAAGGCACTGAAGATTACGGCGTCATTTGATAATCAAGCGAAGGATCATCGCCTGCGGGCCTTGTTCCCATCAGACATTGGATCAACCGTCCATTATGCAGATTCAGTCTTCGAGATTGCCCAGCGGCCGAACGAACCGGGTCCGCAGTGGCTCAATCCAAGTAACGCCCAACACCAACAGGTATTTGCCGCTCTGGACGATGCCGAACGCGGGCTGGCTATCGCTGCGATCGGATTAAACGAATATGAGGTGCTTCGGGACGGAAGAAATACCATTGCCGTTACTTTACTGCGGTCCGTGGGTGAGCTTGGCGACTGGGGTGTCTTCCCCACACCTGCCGCTCAATGTTTGGGTAAGCACACGGTGGAGTTCGCGATTATTCCCTATGCCAGTCAAACAAAGCGCAGCGAGGCCGCAACAGAAGCGTATGCCTATCAGATCCCTTGGGTTACTGTTCAGACACAAATTCATCATGGTAATCAGCCACCCGTCCACAGCTGGCTGGATTGGTGCGGAGAACACCTCGCACTTTCAAGCGTTAAAGGAACCGCGGAGCATGCTGGTATCTTCTTCCGTTGGTATAACCTGTCTAGCGATCCAACAGAGCTAAGCTTGTTCCCAGGCATGGGCAGCACGTCTGATTGGCATCAATCCAATATCCTAGAGGAACGCCTGCACCCGCTTGAACCTGACGCAGACGGTATCCTACGTATACAAGTGAAGCCTTACGAGATCGTTACTCTGGAACGCCAATCCACCTTTTCTTGATCCCAGAGACAAATGCTACAATCCTAGAGACAAACTGCAATCCTAGGTCATATAACTTGCGGATCTGGCTTCCTTCCACTCACACATCGATTGTAAAACCAACAAACAGGCCGGTACAGGGTTTACCCG
>JAIMBU010000559.1 GCA_023511325.1 Gorillibacterium sp. | reverse complement strand
CATTAATCATGCACTGGTGTTGACTAAGGCATCGATCGCTTCCTTGCCGAAGTCTTTTTCGCCGCCACGGGCAAGGCTATAGGCTTCGTCGATGAAGAGCACGCCACCAAGGGACTTCTTGATTAGCTCTCGTGTCTTGATTGCCGTGTGTCCGATGTATTCACCCACTAGATCTGCACGTTCAGCTTCGATCAGGTGACCCTTGCTCAGCACGCCCATTTCCCGGAACAACTTAGCTGTCATTCGGGCTACCGTCGTTTTCCCGGTGCCAGGATTGCCAGTAAACACCATATGATAAACCTGCGGAGCAATCACGAGCCCAGCGTCAGCTCTGAAGCCACGAATAGCCAGCATCGCATAGACTTCATAGAGTAGCTCTTTAATGGAATCGAGACCGATCATTCGGTCGAAATCACGCATCATTTCGGAGAAGGGTCCAGGCTTTCGCTCCTCATTCCCTACACCTTCAGAAGCTGAATCGCCTTCCATGCTTGTTGCCGCATTGTAATTCCGCAGAACGATGCTGATCTGCCGGGAAGGACGTTCTTTTCTGCCAAACTCTGTTGTGATTCCACTCATACTCATGCCTACACCTCTCCCTTCAGGTATAGATAGTATACGCATGCGCCCAGAAATACGTTCATCTTTGCTTTCTTTCACTTCACTATAAACGGAATAGGGTGAGTACAACACCAACTAGAAAGCCACAAAGTGCCCCGTTTACACGAATCCACTGCAGGTCGCTGCCGATCTTCTGCTCGAGCATGGCGATAAGCGCCTTGTCCTCCAGCTTGTCCAGATTATCTCGAACGAGCGTGCCGATTCTGTAATGATTAGCTTCAACTGTGTCAACTAAAAAGCTGAGTAACCCTTTTTCCCAGTTGGCGGTTGTTTCCTCCATCCCTTTGAGGCGAGTAAAGGCGTAGCGTAGCCAGATGACAAGGAGTCGTCCCCCACTACGTTCCTCTTCTGCCAATTTCAGCAGAGTTTCCTGTCTGAATTGCTCCAGATGTTGATGAATGAAATCCAAGCTTTGCTGACTACTCAGCCGACTTCCGGCCGTCTGAATAAGCTTTGCTCCAAGTGCCTCATCGTTCGCTGACTCCAAGAGTCGCAAGCGTATTTCCTCCAGCAGTTGATTCCGCGCGTCACTACTGGGGTCCCCCATATTAACGATTGAAGAACGAACCATGCCTTGCAGCATGGAGCCCAATTTCTCTTCAGTCAGGAATCCCGCAAATGCTTGAACAGCAAAGCCCATCAAGCCACCCATTTGCAGCTCTTTAAGCTTCTCATGGGCCATTCTGCCGAGCATTTGCTCAGTCTCCGGTTTATTGACCCAAGTTACACCAGCAGATATGGTGTAATCTAGTGCTTGCTCATCCCAACCAGCAAGCACCACAGCTTCTGCTGCACGGTTCATCAGCGGTAGTGGATTTGTCTCTCGGACAGAGGTAGCGATAGAATCTTGAAGCATCTGAGCAAATTTGTCTAGGGGCAATTGCAACAAGACCGTGCGCAGGATATTGATAATCTCTACCCGGACCTTGCGCTTTCCTACTTGCTTGACCATAAAGGAAGCCGTTCCCGACAGAATATTCATGCCCTCAAGCTTCTGGGTGATGCTTTCCTTGTTAAGTAGCTCTGTTTCCATCGCAGAGATCAAGGATTGAATCAGCTTGTTGCGATTCTTCAGCAACAAGCTGGTATGAGGAATTGGAATACCAAGCGGATGCCTAAACAATGCAGTTACAGCAAACCAATCTGCCAATCCACCAACTAAGCCAGCCTCGAAGCCACCAGAGAGCAACCGCAAAGCAATTGTTTCCGGCAAGAACAAGGTAATAAGAAATCCTAAAGCCATGACAAGTAGCGATATCAATGCTAACCATCTCGTTCTCAATTGACCTACCACCTACCATAAGAGGATGTTATTACGAATTCAACTGCTACATGATAATTAACGATTAAAGTGAAAAGGTACCGTAGCGATGACTACATCTTTTTGCGCAAATAGATAAGCACGGATCAAAAGACTGGTCTGATTGTGCAGTAAATTCTGCCACCAATGCTTGGTAATAAACTGCGGAATCAAGATCGTAACATGGTCTGTAGCTGAGGTCTTCCACTCCACCGTATTGATAAAACGGATCAATGGTCTCATGACACTCCGATAACGTGAGCGTAGCGTAATGAGTCGGACTCCTGGATTCCACAGTTCCCATTTCTCCTCCATCTTGCGAATTTCCTCATCATCAAAGCCGACATATACGGCTACTACATTGTCACTAAGTGATTTGGCGTAACCTATACTGTTGAGAACCACACGGGTGATACCGGCAACGGGGACGATAATGGTGCTGCCCTTAACAATAGGTTTATCCTTCTCAATGTCAATTCGCAGTTCATCGGCTGTTATTAAGTAATGACGTTTAATCCGCAAGAAGATCAGCATAACGAAAGGTAAGAAAATAAAGACCATCCAAATCTGACTAAACTTCGTAATGATAAAGATCATTGTAATGGTCAGCGTTGTCAACATCCCAATGGTATTAACGATAAATTTTGAAATCCACTTCTCTGGCTTGAGGCGATACCACCTTATCATCATGCCAAGCTGAGACAAGGTGAACGGGATGAACACGCCAACCGCATATAATGGGATGAGACTTTCTGTGTTCCCGTCAAAGGCAGTGACGAGGATAGCCGAGAAAACACCGAGAAAAATAATTCCGTTAGAGAAACCTAAGCGATCACCACGAACCTGGAAGGCATGCGGCAGATATTTGTCCTTTGCCAGCATGAACGCCATGAGCGGGAAGGCAGCATACGCAGTATTGGCTGCTAAGAACAAGATAAGTGCTGTTACTCCTTGGACCCAGTAATACAGCATACCACGACCGAAGGTTGATTCCGTAATTTGGGAGATGACCGTTGATTTTTCACTGGGTGCAATGCCAAACCAATAGGCCAGCAAGCTGATGCCGATAAACATACTAGCCAAGATAACACCCATCAAAACCAGCGTTGCCGCTGCGTTTTTCTCTGCCGGTTGCTTGAAGTTAGGGATCGCGTTGGACACGGCCTCAACTCCAGTTAATGCCGAACATCCCGAGCTAAAGGCTTTAAGCAAGAGGAAGAGACTGACATTGGATGCTACGCTTTGTACCTCATGCGGTTGCACGACCATGCCACCCATGGCAAATTTGATAAAGCCACAAAGAATAAGCACAAAAATCGAACCAACAAACAGATAGACGGGAACCGCCAAGAAATTAGC
>JAIMBU010000558.1 GCA_023511325.1 Gorillibacterium sp. | reverse complement strand
GTAGTGTATTTATGATCGATTCAATTGAGTAACTGTAAAAGGTACAGTTAAAACACCAAATAGCCTCTTCCTCCCTTATTTACCTGTAAAAGGTACATCTATTTTTGCCTGTTTTAACAAATATGGCAAAAGACGCCGAATTAGATGTAGGAAATGCAGTTAGATTCTTCCTCAGAGCTAGAAATGCTTAATTAACTGTAGGAAATGCAGTTAGCTCTTTCATGGAGCTGGAATTGTGATTAGATGTAGGGAATGTAAATGTCTCTGGTACCTAAGTAGACATTAAAACTAACTTTAAATTCTGTTGTTGCCTAAAGAAGGAGAGTGTGAAGGATGAAAATCTTGTATTATGATTGTTTTTCAGGCATCAGTGGAGATATGAACTTAGGAGCTCTGATCGATGTCGGAGTAGATCCCGATTATTTCATGGGAGAGATCGCTAAGCTGAACCTAAACGGAGAATACGAGGTCCGCATCGCAAAAGGCTTAAAGAAAGGCATCACGGGTACGAAGGTGGATGTTATTCTCAAGCAACGGAAGTCTTTTCAGATGATTGAGCATAAGCACGATCACGAGCATGAACATGACCACGGACACGAGCATGAACATGACCACGGACACGAGCATGATCACGATCACGGGCATGACCACGGACATGATCACGGACACGAGCACGAGCATGATCACGAGCACGGACATGCCCATGACCACGGACATGATCACGGGCATGAACACACGCACGAGCACGGTGAACATCATAATCGCAATGTGAGCGACATTGAAAAAATCATCATGAATAGCTCTTTGTCAGATGCTGTTAAACAGCTCAGCATGAAGATGTTCATGAAGGTTGCCGTAGCCGAAGCTAAGGTTCATGGCAAACCTATTGATGAGGTGCATTTTCATGAGGTCGGTGCGATTGATTCCATCGTGGATATCATCGGGGCGGCCATCTGCATCGATTATCTGCATGTAGACAAGATTATGGCTTCTTCTGTTCAAGTAGGAGGAGGCTTCGTAAAATGCGCTCACGGCCTGATTCCAGTTCCTGCTCCAGCCACTGTGGAAATTCTCAGGGGCATTCCGATTAAGTCTGGAATTGTTCCGTTTGAGACGACCACCCCAACAGGAGCAGCGATATTAGCGGCCGTAGTTGAGGAGTTTACCGATAAAACTGAGTTTACGATTGAGCGAGTCGGCTATGGTATTGGCAATCGCGAGCTAGAAATCCCCAATGTGTTGCGGGTATATCTGGGTACGGAAGAGAAGCGGGAGATCAAGGAGCAAGCATATATCCTTGAAACCAATATTGATGACATGAATCCAGAGCTTTACAACTACGTGGAGGAGCAGCTTTTTGAAAATGGTGCTTCTGATGTGTTTAAAACTCCAATTATGATGAAAAAAGGAAGACCCGCCATCAAGCTGAGCGTTCTCGTAAACGAAGAACGGGAGCAAGACGTGTTGGAGGTTCTTTTTACGGAAACAACCTCACTTGGGATCAGGAAATATCAAGTCGATAAAATTATGCTCCAACGAGATTTCGTCAAGCTAAGCACTCGTTATGGTGAGGTAACCATCAAGAACTCCTACTACCAAGGCAAGCTGATTAAGTTTAAGCCGGAATACGAGGATTGTAAAAAACGAGCTCAAGAAAACCAAGTTTCTATTTCTAAGATATACAGAGAAATAAACAAGGTATATGAGGGGAGCCTAGATGATGATAAATAATAGCAAATACGAAGCTTTGCTCACCTACTTGCGAAAGCTGGATCGAGTGGTATTGGCATTCTCCGGTGGGGTGGACAGCACTTTTCTGCTGAAAGCGGCTCAGGAAGCACTTGGCGATAACTTAAAGGCTGTCACCATCCTGTCTCCCTATATTCCTAAATGGGAAATTGCTGAAGCCCAAGAGCTTGCTGAGAAACTTGGGGTAGATTATGAAATTATCGAGGCACCGTTGATCGATGAGATCAAGTTTAACCCAGAGAATCGCTGCTATCTGTGCAAAACTGCGGTATTCAGCATGATCAAAGCCCTTGCCGACAGAGAAGGTTATCCCTACGTCATTGATGGCACCAATTTTGACGATATCCATGACTACCGACCAGGCTTAAAGGCGCTAACCGAATTGAACGTCAAAAGTCCGTTGTTGGATTGCGAGCTAACCAAAAATGAAATTCGTGCTTTCTCCAAGGAATTGGGTCTGCCTACATGGGATAAACCACCTTATGCCTGCCTACTAACCAGAATTCCTTATGGTAATGAGCTGAAGGTAGAGGATTTCGTGAAGATTGAAAAAGCAGAGCGCTACATGATGGATATCGGCTTTCGGGCTATCCGGGTAAGATGCCATGGCAACCTGGCCAGAATTGAAGTGGATCGGAAGGATCGCAGCAGGCTGTTTGATGAAAATCTCCTAGATAACATCTCGGCCAAGCTGAAGGAATTTGGGTTCAAGTATGTGTCCTTGGATGTAGAGGGCTACCGGACGGGAAGCTTAAATGAAACGATCGCTATTCCGGGTTAACCCTACAGGGTGATAGGAGAAGTAGAAATGAACAAAGAAGAGATCAAAAGATTGCTGGAAGCGGTACAAAACAGTGAGGTAAATGTGGAGGAAGCACTGGCTCAACTTGAGGATTTACCTTTCAAGGATCTCGGCTTCGCTCTGATTGACAACCATCGAGAGATCCGTGTAGGTTACCCCGAGGTAATTTATTGTGCTGGTAAAACAGTGGATCAGGTACAGCAGATTATTCAATATATGCTTACCAAGGAAAGCAATATATTAGCGACCCGGGCAAGTGTTGAGATGTTCCAGGCCGTGCAGGAGATATGTAGTTATGCTGAATATAATCCGCTTGGGCGAACCATTACGATTCGCAATAAGCCAGAGGTATTAACTGACAGCTATATCGCTATCGTAGCCGCGGGAACCTCGGATCTGTCCGTAGTGGAAGAGGCAGTGGAAACCGCTAGAATCTTCGGCAATCGAGTGGAGAAGATTGTCGATGTAGGTGTCGCCGGAATCCATCGGCTTTTTGCCAGAATGGAGTTAATTCGGGGAGCTAAGGTAATCGTAGTCGTGGCTGGTATGGAGGGAGCGCTCGCAAGCGTCATGGGTGGCTTGGTAGACAAGCCGATCATTGCCGTGCCAACCAGTGTCGGCTATGGTGCCAACTTTGGTGGCCTTTCTGCTCTCTTGGCCATGCTGAACAGCTGTGCCAGCGGGGTAAGTGTGGTTAACATTGACAATGGCTATGGGGGCGCTTATTGTGCCAGTA
>JAIMBU010000557.1 GCA_023511325.1 Gorillibacterium sp. | reverse complement strand
CACAACCACCATGACATACCAAAAGAAAAAGCCAGTTCCATCCGAATAATTGCACGAAATCGGAAGGAGCTGGCAGATATATCGCATGTTAATGCAACTTGTTTAATCCATAGAGCTTATTGAAGAAGGCGATTGCCTTTTGGCTACAGACCGCGTTAAGCCGTTCAATTATGTATTTTCTTGCTGTTTCTTTATCCCCCGTCCAAGGCTCTATCCCTTTGCTATGCATCCAGTAATCTGCTGTTCCGTAGGACATGCTGCTCCAGCCACTTTTTTCCCCGTCAAGGTTGAGTTTTTCCTTTACACCAGTAATGACAATCTCTAATGACTCCTGAAGTATGAGCATTCCGCGCTCAAAATCAGCTTTGCGCTCCTTGGCTTTCATTCCAGCCCTCACACGTAACTCCCTTGTATCAATCTCTCCAGCTTCCTCAATCACTTCAAACAGCAATACGGCCTCCTTAGGCAGGAGTCCTGCATCATAACGTTCGGATACACTCATGTTTTGATATGTCCAGGCTTTGAGATAAGGGAAAAGATCAGGTGCGATTAATATGGCCTTTTGGCGAAAAAACTTGCCGTAAGCCGCCTTGCCCTCTACCGGAAATCGGACACGCCACTGCCAGGGATCGGAAGCAAGACCTGTATGCCATGCCGTGCTTGGCGTGAGAGCAGAGATGGATGGGTGGTCGGGAACGCTGTCAGCAAGCGGCAGGATTGCAGCCCGTTCTACGGCTTGTACAGCCTCATCATAAGTGGTTAAGCTTTGTGAATCTTCATTTACTAGTGTCATTGGAATGCTCCTTTGTCATGTGGTTTCTATCGTTATATAAGTTTTCCGGTTTCCCTGCCGGTGATTCCTTGGCATAGACAGCAAGAAGCCCCTCAGATAATACCCGGAGATCCTCCCGCAGCTCTGCTGGCTCCAGAACCTCAGCCTCTAAGCCCAAAGTGTGAAATATACGTATAGCCCAGTTCCATTCTGTAAAAGGTAGGGTACAATCCAGCTCCCATTCGTCCTCTTCAGTCTGCCTGATCTGTTCACCAATGTGAACATCACGCTCGATCTGAAGCATCCCTCGGTAAGTCAAACGTGCGCAGAGCCGAAAGGGTGGATGCGCTGGAGAGGGTGAGGGTGTCCTTTTACCTGGGGGCTGCCTATCTGAATGGGGAAGTTCACAATTGGACTGCGTCTCCATATTATCAGCAAGGGGGTTCTCGTAGCCAGCTTGCTCGTCGGTATGATTAGATTGAGGCGGCTGACAAACAGCTATCGCTTCCATGCGGTCAACGCGGAACACTCGGTTCTCTCCATGAGTGTAGGAATAGGCATCACAATACTAGAAACCGTTGGCTGCATACACGCGGATGGGCTGGAGGAGGACTGATCGGTGAGCTGTAAGCGAACGGTATTGTACATTAAGACAGGCAGCACCATCTGCGAGGTGAGCTAACAATTCCTTAAGCAGAGGGATATGGTAAACCCGCTTGGGAACCTCCATCTCCAGGTGGTCAAGGAGCGGTAATACCTTGTTCAGTGTCTCGGCAGGAAGGATGCTGCGTATCTTGTCCAATACGGTCCAACGCTCACTATTAAACGGCGTATCGGCATACCCCTGAACGGCTTTTACTGCAAAGAAAATGGTCAGCGCTTCTTGTGGTTCCAGTTGGAGCGGGGGAAGGTGGTAGCCTTCCATGAGCTGATAACCGCCACTTGGTCCACTCGTCGAGTACAAGGGAATCCCCATCTCAGCCAATGCCTGCATGTCGCGAATAATCGTTCGTCTGGACACCTCAAATTTACTGGCCAGCGAGCTTGCTGTTTCCTGTCGCTGCTGAAGCGCCAGTATGACAGCGAGCAGCCGATCATTTCGATTCATCGCTTACCTCTTCTCTGACTTGGTATTTCATTGACTGAGCTTGAACCCGTTGCTTTCATTATATAGGACAATTAGTGACAGTATCGATGTCATGGTTAATTTGCGCTAAGAAAAAAATATGAGCATAACGCCAGTACAACAAATCAAGAGGAAACGATTAAACACAGTAACAAATCCATGGTTAAATTCTCAAATGAAATTAAAAAAGCTTGTATTAAGCATGGTATCAGAACAATTGAAAGAACACCTAACATGAGTATTGAAGAACAATTTAAATTAGTTAGTGAGCATTTTGGATTCTAAAAGTGATTTGAAATAATCCAATCGGGTTAGAATCAGGAACAGGAAATAGAGAAAAAGGCTGCCAATATTTTGGCAGCCTTTTCTCAGCTTTACTCCTTGGTCATGTTCAAATCGTTCTTGAATCATCTTCTTTATACTTCTTACTCATTATTTAAGATAAGCGTTCCAAGCTCTCCGGTATCATCTAATGCTGTTTCCCATATATATGATAAGAATGGATTTTCTCCTCAGAGGAGGGAGCAGCATGAATCACGATGATCGAACAGCTTTGGAGCGATCCATTGCCGAAATTACCGAGATCGCCACAGGCTTTGGGCTAGATTTTTATCCCATGCGCTATGAGATTTGTCCAGCCGATATCATCTATACCTTTGGTGCATATGGCATGCCAACGCGTTTTAGTCATTGGTCCTTCGGTAAATCTTTTCACAAAATGAAAACTCAATACGACTTCGGCTTAAGCAAAATCTACGAGCTGGTTATCAATTCCAATCCCTGCTACGCCTTCCTACTCGATGGCAACTCGCTGATCCAGAACAAGCTGATTGTGGCCCACGTCCTCGCTCACTGTGATTTCTTTAAAAACAACTTGCGCTTCTCCAAGACAAACCGAAATATGGTCGAGAGCATGTCCGCCACCGCCGAACGAATCCGCCAGTATGAAATTGAGCATGGCACCGAGCAGGTAGAGCACTTTCTTGATGCGGTCTTGGCCATTCAGGAGCATGTCGACCCTGATCTCGTCCGCCCCTATCGTCCGAATCGCTACGACACCGAAGCCACTCAGGATGCGGATGCCAAAGCCGATGCAGCAGGGAGAAAAACAGGCTACGAAGACCTCTGGAATTTGGAGGGTAATGGAAAGCCTGCAACGTCTGACGCTGTCAAAACACACCGTTTCAAACCTAAGCATGAGAAGGACCTTCTCTGGTTCATTCAGCAGTTCTCGTCGATCCTGGAGCCTTGGCAGCGGGATATCCTCACTATGCTGCGAGATGAAATGCTCTACTTCTGGCCGCAAATGGAAACTAAGATCATGAACGAAGGCTGGGCTTCCTATTGGCATATCCACATCCTACGTGAGCTCGACCTCACGCCGCAGGAA
>JAIMBU010000556.1 GCA_023511325.1 Gorillibacterium sp. | reverse complement strand
CCCCAGAGAGTTTCTGCCTTTTTGCGGAATTTTAGCCTTGTGTACGCATTATAATCATGCCGCCTACCAGACCAGGAAAGCTATAATGGAGCAGGTTAGAATCGCAATGAGCGACAAAAGATGGAGAACCCGTGAAGCCGTTGCCATGGGGCTCCAACGAATAGCTGAAGCGGATTTTGAACCAGTAAGAACCTATTTCTCATTATGGCAGGCTAACGCCAATGATCTGGAAAAGCGTGCATTCTTGGCAACATTAGCCCATCCTCCAATTCTTAAAGATGAACAAATTGCTCGCTACAGCCTTGAAATGAGCGATGATATTCTGAGCCGTATCCCGGCATTAAGTAAAGCGAGTCGTCGCGCCGGGGACTTTGCTGTTTTATCCAAGGGACTTCAATATGCTCTTAGTGTTTTTGTGGTCGCTTTGCCTGATGAAGGGTTTAATTTGTTGAAAAAATATGCTCGTCTCCATGATCCCGATTTGACTAAAATTATCCGTTCAAACCTGAGTAAGTCACGCCTGACTAAAAAGCATGCTAATCGGGTGAATGAGGTCGTGCAGATCTTAAACAATAACAGGGAGGTAGATAATGATGACCAATAAAGCAGTGAGCAATGCGTTTCACACCTTTACTAAGGAGGCACCCGAGTACGCATCAGCTTGGAGCGAGACAGTTGGTAAGCTGGATAAAGCTAGCGTATTGGATAAAAAAACGCAGGAATTAGCATATCTAGCTGTTCTTGCCGCTGTTCGTCTGGAAAGCGGCATCCCGTTTCATGTCAAGCAGGCTAAGGAGTATGGCGCCAGCCGGGAGGAGATCATTAGTGCTGTGCTCATTGGCTACCTGCTGTCGGGAATACAGTTCTTGCCACCCTGCCCTCTGCTTTGGTAGTCTATGATGAGAGCGAACCCAATTAAGCTATTGTCGAGTGACAAGAAATGTATTGATGAGAGGTTTAAATAAATAATGATACTCGAAGAAGCCATCCATTTTCTACAGAGTAATCAACCTTTGCCGAATGATAATGACTTAAGTGAGCAGGTAATTAAAACGTATGATCAGACAAGAATGTACTTTATGAATAATCCCGAGATACGGTGCGTTCCGTTATTTTTAAACTCGTTTGGGGAAGGAAGTGAATTTGGCGTTTACCAACTTATTGAGGATGTAACAACTCAATTTCCTCACGAAGGGGTAGTCCAATACCTGATTAAAGCATTGCAAAGTGAGCATAAAGGAGTAAGGTACTGGTGCTCACAAATTGCGTCATCTTTTCCCAATGCTAAGTTAATCCCCCCTATTGTTAAGCTGCTGGAAGAAAGCGACTCAGATGTGAGGTATTCAGCTATAACGGCTCTCGCTCAAATTGATGATGATAGGGTTTTATCTATTATTAAAGAAAAAAGACTGATAGAAACCGATCAGGAAATTATTGATCTTATTGAAGAAATTATTGGAGGACTAGAATGAGAAAAATATACACTGGAAATGGAATAGAAATTGTAAAAAGAGATGAAAAATATTATATGATTTATGATGCAGGGGAAATCAGTGATAGAATGGAAGAGATAGAAATTACTGAAGAAGAAGTTGAACTTGCAAAGAAGAGCTCCATGGATGCTTATAATATTATTGTTAAATATCAAAATGAAATGGTGTTTGGAGAAAATGACCAACAGAATAAATGTTTTAAGAGGGGGGCTGTCCCAAAAGGGTCTACAAAGACCTGAGGGATAGCCCTGTTTTTTATTGAAATCAACCGTGCCTATGAAAAAAGAGGCCGCCCTTCAGCAGTGAAAACTGCTTTTGGGACAGCCCCTTCGTATTATTAGGTCAACCAGAGATTACTGGTTGGCCTATTCTTGTAGGTGTTTTACGATGGAGGTAGCCGGAAGAACGTGACAGCCCCTGGGGGTAAACCCCGTACTAAAAACAGTTCTTCCACTGCCCCCTTCTACCATGTTTGAGCTGGTTGAGGCGTTGACCTCGTATCACACGCGAAGCTATGGAGTAGGAACCATTGTGGGAATACCGGCGAATTCGAATGAGGAGGAGAAGATGAAACCTGTTATTGGCATGGATGTTGCCAAAGGAAAATCTGTTGCCCAAGCATTTATTAAGCGGAATAATCCTTATGGACGCGACCAAGAAATTCTGCATACCCCTAAAGGGTTCAAAAAGCTAAAACAACTCTTGGAGGAAATAGAGCAGAAGACGACTCACAAGCCAGCCGTTATTTTAGAACCCACTGGGCATTATCATCGTGTACTGGTGCTCTATTTGCAACAGGCTGGATATGAAGTTATTCTTGTCAATCCGCTGCAAGCACAGAGAGCAAGAAGAACCGGACTGCGTAAAGTCAAAACGGACGCATCAGATGCCTGGCATTTAGGGGATCTGTACTACCAGGAAGAGAACTGGTCTACCTATCCTGGACGAAAAGAAGCGTTGGTAGACTTACAGTTCTTAACCCGAGAGCATGAGTTTATCACAAGCTTGTATGTTCAAGCCAAGCTGAATATGCGCACACTTGTAGATCAGATCTTTCCGAGTTACGAGGGTGTGTTTAAAGATTTATATTCCAAAACGTCCTTGAATTTGCTAGAAGCTTGTCTCACTTCGGAAGGGGTGAAGGCTCAGACTCCAGAAGCTTGGATGGGCATGGTGAAAGCAGCCACCCAGGCTTCACGCTCTGAAGCTTGGATGAACCGCAAGGTAGAAGCGCTACAGAACGCAATCGTGGATAATCCCGTGCAACGCGTTCCTTATGGTCTGGAGATGGCGCTGCGAAGTCTGTTGATTCTTGTTCGTGAATTTCAAAAGCAACTTGCAGCCCTCGAAAAAGTAATCCTGGAGCTGTCACAGACTCTGGCGGAAGTTCAGCTTCTGGAATCTATCCCTGGGGTCGGAACAAAGTTGGCCACGGCCATTGTTTCTGAAATCGGGGATGCTTCACAGTTTCACCATCCCAAACAACTGGTGGCATACGCCGGAATCGATCCAAGTGTCTTCAGTTCAGGGAAGTTTGTGGCCACGCAGAACAAGATCACCAAACGAGGCTCCAAACGACTACGACGAGCGATGTATTTAGCGGTATTATGCGGATTACGAGGAGAATTAAACCCTCGATTAAGAGAGTATTACGATAGGAAAAAAAGTGAAGGGAAGCCCCATAAAGTAGTCGTGATTGCTTGCGCCAACAAGTTACTCCATCACGTTTACGCTATGCTTAAGAAAGGGGAGCCCTACACTCTTTAGTCGTCAGCATCCATAAACTTCCATATTAACGGAGGTTTATTTGT
>JAIMBU010000555.1 GCA_023511325.1 Gorillibacterium sp. | reverse complement strand
GGTCTTGCCGTACCAACCGATTGGACTTGGGATGAATTCGCTGACTATGCCAAGAAGCTGACCAAGGGTGAAGGCGCGCAAAAACGTTACGGTACTTACTTCCATGGTCCTCAAGCAGGTGGCTGGATGGAATTCCTCAAGCTGAAGCTGGAGAATCAGCCGGAGAATGCTGAATTCCTCAAGGCTGACGGCTCCTCCAATTTGGCTGATCCTAACTTCAAAGCAACCCTTGAGCTGCGACTGAAAATGGAAAAGGAAGATAAATCCTCCGTTCCTTATTCTGACATCATCTCGCAGAAGCTGGCTTACCGGACACAATTCTTTAATGAATCCGCTAGCATGCTCCTCATTGGTAGCTGGATGAACTCGGAAATCGGCGGTACGGAAAAGGTGCCTTTAAACTTTAACGTAGCTGTAGCTCCGTTCCCTAAGAACAATGCGGCTGACGAAACTGGGATTACGCCAGTTACTACTGACTATGTTGCGGTTGCTGCTAAATCCAAGAACAAAGAAGCTGCTTATAAATTTGTTCGCTGGTATACCACTGAAGGACAATTGGTCCAAGGTAAGAACATCCCGGCTTGGAGCAAGGTGACGAGTGAACAGGTAGGTGGCATTATTGACACCATTCTGGCTGGCACGACGACTCCGGAGAAGGTAGATAAGAAAACCTTGGTCGATACCTTAGTTGCTTCGAAAGCATCGGCGATCATTCCGCCAGCAACGTACCAGGCTGAGGTCTACAAAGCCATTAACGAAGAATACGAGAAAATGATTCTTGGCAGTCAGGACGTAGATACAACCGTCAAAAATTGCCAGGATCGGGTCGAGAAAATCATTGCTGCCAACAAAAAATAATCGGTGAGACTTGAATATTGAACCCAAAGTGGGGGCGGACTCCTTGTCCCCCCTTTTTTTCTATCTACACCAGAATAAAGGGGGACAAGTATGTTTAAGAGATTCAGGGAGCTTGCTCCCAAATCTATTCGCCATAAGCTGATCATTGCCTCAATCGCCTGTATTCTTGTTCCGGCGGCGGTTACCTTAATCATGTATAATTCTTTGACGCAAGCAGCAGTGAAACGTCAGGCTATTGCCAATGCGGAGGATTCATTAACGCTGGTGAATGGCTCAGTGACCAACAGGCTGAAAGGCATGCTGACGATTGCCAATTATGTGCAGGTCAATCCTGGACTGAAGGCTTATTTTAAGCAAGTAGCCTCGAATAACGAGGACGGGGACAAGTATCAAAGATTTATGAATGCCAATCGTGTACTTGAACAATTAGATAGCCTGACGTTCGTCGGCGAGAAAAGCTATGTCACAGTTCTATTGATCAACGGCTCTTATTTTATGAATTATTCAGCTGGAGATTACAACCCTCCAGATATTTTAAAGAAGCCTTGGTTTGAGAAGCTTAGGGCACTCACGGGGCTAGAGTCTTACTGGATTGGTGCCGAGCCAACTGATATATTCTATGATAAATTTGATCATCCCTATCAGGTAACGGTTAGCCGCACCTTGCGTCTGGACAGCACGAAAATTTACGGCTATGTGATTGTAACGATTATGGAAGATCAGCTCCACGATATATTCGCCGATCTGTCTGCTGGGCAGAAGGTCGTGCTGCTGGACGAGACTGGAACCGTTGTCTCAAGCGGCGACTCGAAGAGCATTGGCAAGCCCTTTCCTTATGCCGCTGCTACGGATAATTTAAAGGCGTCTTCCATTCTAGCGATTGATGGAGCCAAATACCTGGTTGCGCAGCAGCCCGTTTCATTCGCCGGCTGGCGGCTTGTCCTGATGCAGCCTTATAAGGAAAGCATCGTAGATATCAGCTCAATTTTTAATCGGGTATTTGTCATCCAATTGGTTTCTTTCTTTGGCTTTCTTATCCTGCTGATCACGTTAGTTAGAGCCTTTACAAAACCCTTGGTGCGCCTGAGTAAGGTTACAACAGCCGTGCAACGGGGGAATCTGCTGGTGCGTTCTGGGGTTAGAGGAAATGATGAAATTGGGCGCCTCGGCTTGCTTTTTGATCAGATGCTAGACCGAGTTAATGAAATGATAGCTGAAGTCTCTGATACTCAGGCACGCAAAAGAAAAGCAGAGCTGAGAATGCTTCAGGCGCAAATCAATCCGCATTTTCTTTTCAACGTGCTGAACTCCATCCGCATGAAGGTGATGAAACGGGGTGATCCCGATAGCGCCAAAATGATCAGTTCCCTGTCGATCCTGCTGCGCATGACGATTAGCCGCGAGGAGGATGAAATCTTCCTGCATGAGGAAATCGATCTGGTTTCCCACTATGTAAGCCTAATGAATCTGCGGCAAAAGCAAGAGTCGACGCTGCAGCTTGATATTGCTCCTGAGGCTTTTCTAATTAAAGTGCCGCGTTTCTTCCTCCAGCCACTCGTTGAGAATGCGCTGATTCATGGACTTAGCCAGCAACCGGGAATGATCAGGATCAGAGCGACGATTGAAGCGCGGTATCTTGTGCTTACCGTTGAAGACAATGGACGGGGCATGGATGCCTCCGAGCTAGAATTAATTCATCGTAAAATCGAGGCGCGGGAGGCTGGGGCCCCCGTTAAGGGAGATGCCAAAAGCTCATTCTCCAGCATGGGGTTGGATAATGTTATCGAGCGGATGAGAATGCTGTTTGGAGAAACCTTTGCCATTGAAGTGCATAGCCAACTGGGAATTGGAACGGTTATTGAGATGCATATTCCGCACAGGGGGGAGATACGTTATGTATAGTGTCATGCTGGTGGATGATGACTATCCTGTCATTGAACTGCTGTCTGAGGCCATTCAGTGGGAAGCACTTGGATTCCGGCTGATGGGCACGCACGAAAACGGATGGACCGCCTGGGAGCAGGCGCAGCAGGAGATGCCGGATATTCTAATCACGGATATCGGGATGCCACGGATGAACGGACTGGAACTCGCTACCCGGATCAAGCAGCTGAAGCCCAGTGTACGTATTGCAATTCTGTCCTGCCACAATGAGTTTCAATATGCACAAGCGGCCATGCGTTTAAATGTACAGGACTACCTACTTAAGGATGCGCTCGACCCGAAGGATCTGGTTCAATTGCTGCTTAGGTTCAAGGAAAGCATGGACAAGGAGACCCAGGAGGGCTGGGAGAATTCGCGGATGAAATATTTATTCGGCGAGACGAGAGAATTGCGCAAGGAGCAAAGCATCAAGAACTTCATTCATCAGCCCTTGATCTCTTCCGAGAAGTGGCGGGTAGAGGTTGCTGAATATGGGTTGTTTGAGCATGGGGAATCCTGTCTGCC
>JAIMBU010000554.1 GCA_023511325.1 Gorillibacterium sp. | reverse complement strand
ACCCTACACTCTGCTACGCAGAATTTACCTCTTGGCGAGCGTGGCATGAAGCCAGTCGAACGAGTTGCGACCGCTTACCTCATGAGCCCCAGGAAACAGATCATATTGTAAGTTCTCGCTCACTCCTGCTTGGGCATATAGCTGCTTGAGTTCCTTCACCGCCTGCTTAAAGCCTTCAACCGGAAAGATCGGATCGTTGCTGCCAGACTCCAGAAAGAGTGGTCGCGGCGCTATCAGCCCAATTAGCTCCGGTAACTCGCCCAATTTAAGAATGTCTGGGACATAATTACAGATGCAATGACGAACAGACATGATGCTGTCTTTAAAAGTGTTGGGGAAGCCAATCAGCACGGAAGCAAGAATCCGTTCGTCCACTGCTGCCACGATGAACGCAAGCAGTGATCCACCTGAGAAACCAACGATGCCTATTCGGCTAGGGTCAACCTCTTGGCGGCCGCTGAAATAATCCAGCGTATGGAGCAATTCCGTTACCCTTAGGCCCGTCAGTGTCTTCCCCAGCATCAGAAGCTGGGTGGACATCCGGTGGCAGGAATTAGGAGCATCTGGATTCTCGGCAAGGTCTGCCTCCAGTCTACGTTCACCGAAACCGCTGACATCCGGTGCAATGACAACTAGTCCTTTTTGGACGAGCTGTACGGCAAAATGATGATAACCATCCGCTTCTCCTGTATCCGCAGAGCCATCCTCCAGAAGACCACTAATCTGCCGACTTCCATACCCATGTCCATGAACGGCAATAACGCCCGGCGTGTTTGCGGTAGCGGCATCCGGTATCAGTACATAAGCTCCGAAGGATAATCCGGGTAGTGCCGATAGTTCGATCCGCTCTCTGGTATAACCTTGGCATTGCACGCTTTCTAGTCGAACCGGCTGATCCTGTTTGTTAAGCTCGAACTCTCCTGCGGCTCTTCTCAGCGAAGCCTTAAGGCGGGCTTGTTTTGCTTCTGGCGATTCGCTACGAGCGGTAAAGTTCCGCTTGGCTTCGGCTTGCTTGTACAAATCTTCGAGATAAGTATCACCTGTCCACATACTGAACTACCCCTTATTTTTCAATTAAATCAGATGATTCTGCCTTTGCGAAGGAACATCTGTATTTCCAGCATGATCGTCGAGACTCATATAAGTAAATGAATCTCGTTAATGCCCTTCCCACATATTTCTGAACGTAGCTAGTTTATAATGACTTCATTATACCATCTTCCATAATTTAGAGCGGTAACCCTAGCATGTAAAGAGCATAAGTTCCGGAGGCTAGATCATTTGGATTTAATCTCTTTGAGAGCACACACTGACATGATGTACGTGAGAACCGATAATCAAGTCATTAGACGTCAGTTCAAGATTCCTGCCGTTGATTACAACATTCTCAAATTTCACCCCATCAATAGTGCGCGTTTCATCATAGCCCTCTAAATGGGAAGGATTTTCGCAGCTACCAGAGAAGCTGATATCCTTGAAACGGATATTTTCAATGCGATTACCGGGGGCTGGATTATATTTGGGATTCTGCAGCACCCGAAGGTTAAACAGTTCCCCCAATTCAAATGATTCAATACGTATCCCTTCATAAGTCACATTCCGTACCGTGTTTTTATCCCCTACATTAATCGCCATACATCCCCAATAATCAGGTTGTGGCTCGTGATGCTCAAGAATATCGATATTAGAGAAAGTAATATTCTCGATCATATCTCCATCTGCAGCATAATCCCCATGCGTCCCTATGTTCATCGGATGGGCTACATCTGCCCACAATATCGAGTTGGATACGTAGATATTGCGGCTATCGCCATGGAATTCGCCACGTGAACCGTAAATGGCGATGCAATCGTCTGAGGTGCGCAGAAATACATGGTCAATGCTAACATTGGAGCAAGACATCATATCAATACCGTCAGACCACCCACGGGTACTGAAGGTTTTGATATTCTGAATATGGATATCCTCCGACTGCCCGATAAGAATCGTATAATGGGGAGGGTCAATCATTGTGATCCCTTCGACGGAAATCGTCTGGGAGTGGCTGATTTCGACTCCGCGATAATAGGTAGCTTTCTCGAAATCTGATAAATAAAGCATCCCTCTGCCGCAGATTTTCACATCATGTACATGATTGCAGATCAAACCGCCGTAGATGACAGCACCTCCTGCTACATAAACGACCGTATTTGCAGGTACATTCAGGCGGGATGTATCCAAATAATGTATTCCAGGCTCGAAATATATAATCTTGGAGTACTCAGCAGATTGAAGGTTATCTAACTCCTCCAGTATCTCCCCAGTCGCATGAGATCCCGCCTTCAGCAGGACAACTTCGGGACCGGAGGAATGGGGAATATCCTGTTCGAGTGGATTGGCGAAGATATGGAGGTTGTGAAACCGGTCTCCGTTCACTTCAAGCGATAATTGCCGCGGACCATCAAGTATGAGCAACATGCGATTGCCGATATACGTACAGTTCAATCCAGTTGATAAAGGCCGGACAGTCGCCTCCCTAACGTTTCCTTTATGCTTGATTACCTCTAGTTCAACCACTCCGGCACAGTCAAATGATACCATGGAGGCATTTCGCACCTCATGCATATCGACTTTAACGTTATAGCAAAATAAAGGCTGCCATTCTCCCTGAGGCCTGCGGACTCTTACCGAAAAGTCTTGGTTTCCCACGGCTCCGATCGGTGCCGGATGTACAATCAAGTCGTCGTACTCTGCTTCCATTCCTTTCATTCCCTCCAACCTCCAAACATCGTGATGAGACCGGCTGTAAGTAGACATGTTTCCATGCGCACACAACCGGTCTACAGCAATTACTGGTGCTTAACTTTTATTAGCTGCGTGCTTCATAGATCTTGTTTGCTTCATCCGTTTCTGCTTGTCCGCCGGATTTGAGCCATTGATTCTTGAAATCGTCAAAGCCTTTGTCCGTATCTACTTCGCCAGTGATCGCTTTGATATAATACTGGACCTGCAGTGATTTCAGAATTTCTTCATATTGTGCCTTGGTCGTCATAACCGTAGATTGCATGAGGTCAGTCATCACAGTCAGGCCCTCTATTTGGGTGACCTTTTCAATGAAAGCAAGCTTTTCTGGAGAATAATGATGCTTTGCCATTGAAGCCACCTTACCACCTAGCGGGTTATAGAAATTCACGCCCAGTTCAGCGAACAATTCTGTTCCAGAAGCAGCTTCCGTCACTACAGCTAAATCTCCTTCAAGATTGTAGGAATTCCCTTTTTCTCCAAAGATAGTTGTCAGATAACCTTCTTCGTCCGATGTGATATACT
>JAIMBU010000553.1 GCA_023511325.1 Gorillibacterium sp. | reverse complement strand
TTGTAGAGCTGACACTTTATATGAAGATGATTGTCAATCCTCTCCAGCAGCTCGGCAACGTATTCAATATCATCCAGCGGTCTCGTGCTTCGCTTGATCGAATGGATCAATTACTCAGCATCCAATCAGATATTCAGGATGAGGAGCAGGCGACTGATCTTCCTCCAGATGCGCTCGATATAGAAATCAGGGACTTATCTTTCACTTATCCAGAAGCTAATCGAATGGCGCTCCAGCAGATTTCCCTTCGCTTGGCCCCCGGTCAAACCCTAGGTATTGTAGGCAAAACAGGGAGTGGTAAGTCCACTCTAGCGAAGCTCTTGCTTCGCGTATACAATCCGCCGAGGAATACGATCTTTATCGGAGGGAAGGACATTATCGATCTCAAGCTAGGCTCCTTGAGAACTCAGCTCTCCTATGTCCCTCAGGATGGCTTTCTATTCAGTACGACCATTGGCGACAACATTGCTTTTTCTAATCGGAAAGCGCAACTGAATCAAGTGGAGCAGGCAGCGCGCCAAGCGGAAGTCTATGATCATATTGCTCTCTTTCCTAAGGGCTTCGGAACGAAGCTAGGTGAGCGAGGACTAACGCTATCTGGAGGTCAACGGCAACGGACCAGCATCGCTCGCGGCTTTATGAAGGATGCTCCCATCCTGATTCTTGACGATAGTGTCAGTGCTGTAGACTCAATCACAGAGAGCAGAATCTTATCTAATCTGCGACGGATTCGCGCTGGCCAAACAACCGTGATCATCGCTCACCGAATCAGTGCTGTCAAGCATGCCGATTTGATTCTTGTTCTCGACAATGGTGTCATTGTCGAGCGAGGGACGCATCAGGAATTATTAACTCAAGGTGGAGAATACGCGACCCTCTGCATGATTCAGGAAGGAGGCGAAGCGGATGACCAAACCGCAGAATAAGTCCGGCGGCTCCCGCACAGGTATGAGTAAAACCAACCGAAAGCAAGCCTACCGAGTATTGCTTGGATATGCTAAGCCTCATAGAAAGACCTTTGGCTTGGTTTTTCTTTGTGCGTTGTTAGCTGTTTTGGCTGATCTCTATCAGCCTTATCTAATCAAGATTGTCATCGATCAAAACCTACTGTCAGGGCCACATGAAACGGAGCGAATTATTGTCATCGGCAGCCTATATCTTCTCCTCACGGGGATTGCCTTGGTGTTTACCTACCTTCAATTAAACCTGCTGCAAAAAGCAGGTCAAGGCATCGTCGCTGCACTCCGCAATGATCTTTTCCAGCATATCACCCGACAATCCATGTCTTTTTTCGATACTCATCCCAGTGGTTCGCTTGTGACAAACGAATCCAGCGACACAGAGACGATCAATCAGTTTTTTACCGGTGTGCTGCAAAGCCTGATCAAGGATGGTCTTTCACTGATCCTGATCATTGGCTTCATGTTTGCCCTTGATGTGAAGCTGGCTTTATATTGCCTCACGTTGTTTCCCATCGTCTTTGTAATTGCTATCTTATTCCGCAAGAAGCTGAGGGAGGTTTATAAGCTTTCTCGTGCACGACTTTCTCGCATGATTGCCTTTCTGGCTGAAAACCTCAATGGGATGAGTCTGATTCAAGTTTTTCATCAGGAAAGAGAACAGCTCGCTCAATATGAAGAACACAATCGCAGCTACCGTAGTGCAGCCATACGAGAGGTTCGCTCCACCATTTTGTTTAACCGTTCCTTTGATATTCTCGGTAACCTGACCGTCGCTTTCGTTGTTTGGGTAGGGGGGCGTTCGGTCATGGCAGGACCGCTAGAATTCGGCGTACTCTATGCGTTTATCGTCTATATTCGCCAGTTTTTTCAACCGATCAATAGCATTACTCAGCAGTGGAATACACTTCAATCCACTTTCGTATCCGTCGATCGGCTTTGGGATATTTTCTCGCAACAGCCAGAAGTCGCCGAACCTACCCCTGAAGATGCTGTTTCTCTAGAGTTAGGAACAGTTGAGGGTAGAATCGATTTCAATCAGATCCGCTTCTCCTATGACGAGGAGACTGAGGTGCTTCATAAGCTCGATTTCCATGTTCATTCAGGAGAGTTTGTGGGAATTGTCGGCGAGACAGGAGCGGGGAAAAGCTCCTTAGTCAGCCTACTAGATCGTTTCTATGATGTATCCGCGGGAAGTGTATGTATTGATGGAATCGATATCCGTCGGCTGCCCCAAGCGGATTTACACCGGATTGTCGGCTTAGTTCAACAAGAGCCCTTTCTCTTCTATGGCTCGATTATTGATAATGTTCGCCTCTTTCGCAAATCAGTAACGCCTGAGGCGGTTATAAGTGCCTGCCGGATGGTTGGGGCTGACGAAATGATCATGCGCTTAACTAAGGGCTATGACACGATTCTTTCCGAGAAGGGCAGTGGCTTGTCCGCGGGGGAAAGGCAGTTGATCAGCTTTGCCCGGATCGTGGTATTCCATCCGCGCATCCTCATCCTGGATGAAGCGACAGCAAACTTAGATTCACATACGGAGAAACTGATTCAAAACGCCTTATCTGTCGTAGCCAAAGGGAGAACAACACTTGTGATTGCCCATCGACTATCAACCATTCAGCAAGCGGATCGGATTATCGTCATGCAGGATGGAAGAATCGCCGAGGAAGGGACACACCGAAACCTCTTAGAGTTGAATGGTTTTTACGCGGGTCTGCATCGGCATTCTCGCCAAGATGAGAAAACGAAAGGGTGTCTCTCGCATTAAAGGCAATAGCCGAAAAATATGTCGAATGTTCTTAGAAATAGCGATATAATGATCTCACTCGTAGATATTACATACAGTGGGAGATGTAGATTGTGGTCAATAAACGGAAGACAGTCAGAGTTAGATTAGGTTTGCAGATATTCATCATCTCCTTTACATTGGTTTTATTATCTGTCCTCGTGATGGGTTATATGGCATTAACCATGGAGAAAGCAAAGATTCAAGAGGGTGCAGAAAGCTCCATACAAATTCAGCTTGATATGGAAAAATCGATGTTTGATATGATGTATCCTGGCAACTGGAGTGCAAAAGATGGGGTCTTGTATAAAGGGGATCAAGCATTAAATGATCAGAATACAATTATTGATTCCATCCTATTATCGACCAATGGTAATTTAGCTACTGTATTCCTTGGAGATACTAGAATAGCAACATCGGTCAAGGATGCGGATGGCAAACGGAAAACCGGCACTCAGGCTGCTCCCGAAATAGTTGAACAAGTGTTAAAGCAAGGAAAAGCTTTTGTGGGAAAAGCAAATGTGGCAGGCGCAGTTGTTTTCTCTGCTTATGAAC
>JAIMBU010000552.1 GCA_023511325.1 Gorillibacterium sp. | reverse complement strand
TAAATCCCGGGCCTTGAATGGTTTTTACCTGCTGCTCCTTCATATTATAGATCACGCTACCGGTAATATCGCTTGGCATCATATCGGGTGTGAATTGAACACGACTGTATAATCCGTCCGTGAGTTCCGCAAGTGTACGCACCATTTTGGTTTTACCAAGTCCGGGGACACCCTCAAGCAGCACATGGCCACCCGCTAAATAAGCAGTCAACAACAGTCTGATATTCTTCGACTGTCCGATTACGATCTGATCCATCTGTCTAAGCAAGTCTTGCAAACGGGTCACTCTCCTTCCAGTTTCTGTATGATCACATCGGCCTTGCGGCTCGTTTCAAGGAATCTCTTCTTCGAACAGGTTGGCGATTGCTGGACCTGTCGCCAGCTTTGCAGTAATGCCGCTAGCGCGTTTGTATGCTCTTTACTCCAATGGAGTCGAGCTACCGCCAATACCTGCTGATCGTTGGCATCAAGCAGCACACCCCAGCGCTCACGCAGCAGTCCCCGCACATAACGCGTCTGATGCTCCAAGGCTTCATGGGCAAGCTGGCGGTTCTCGTACCACCCAGCAGCGGCGATAAGCGTCTCATCTCCACGTCGCACTGTCCATGCTCGTGGGGTATACGCAGGTCCGAAGCGGACCGCCTTCCACCACAGCCATAGCAAGACGCCAATCACCACTTGCAGCAGAACCGCAAGCAGCCACACTGGATAAGCAGCAAGAACACCAGGCTTGTCTACAAACCCGTGATGATATTCATCAAACCATAGCGCAGCAGGTTGCTCCGATAGATAGGGCCAAATCATCGCAAAATGCGATTCACGCAGAATCGTATCATTTCGCAGCCACTCCGGAGTAAGAAATATCGTAACGCTTCCCGCTTCCACAGGAATGCGAGCGGCAATCAGACCAAAGGTATCCTGTAGCAGCGGCTCCATATCAGCTTCTTGCAGCAGACGATAGGCAGTGGAGACCTCTCCAGTCAGCTTTGCATTGGTTGGAATTAGTTTTTGCTGGGCTGAAATAGCTGAAACCGTATTCGGCCTGCCCGAATCCTCAAGCTGGAAAAGCTCCCATTCTGCAGGGTTGCTAGCAAAAAGCATGACTTCATTGCCTTGGCTAACCCAGTCCATAATCTCCCCCTGCTCATCGAGACCGATTCTTCTGGGCTCAATCAACACAAGTGTTTGTCCACTGGAATTCGGAAGCGATCGCCAAGGCTGCTTCCAGGCTTTGATTGGTGTTCCCTTTTCCTGCATAAGCGTAAATAAGGCCTTTACCCCGGCTGGTTCTGCGGAGGAGGAAAGATAAGGCGGCTGATCTGGCACGTCAGGCTTGAGCAGAACAAGACCAAAGATGAAAAAAGCGATGATGCAAAAGCCAAGAATAAAGTGCGGCTTGCTCAGCTTACTAATCTTGTTCAGCTCGCTCAACCTATTCAGCTTATTCATTCTGTCCCCCCTTCCGACCAAAGAGGCGAAAGTAGCGCAGATAGTCGCTTGTATTCCAATTCCTCCGCATGCTCGCTACCGTAATAGACTCGTTCAAATAGCTGTGCCGCCTTGACAAAAGTGGGAACCACCGTTGGGTTGTGCTCCTGCAGCTCCTCCAGATACTCATGATTGGTCTTCCACTTCTCAGCACTCACCCACTCCTGCTCATTCAGCAGCAGCAGAGCAGCGAGAAACATTCGCCGTACAGCCTCACGATAATCACCCGACTCCGCACTGCTCCGCGCCTCCAGCAGAAGTTGCCTATATGAAAGCCCCAATTCAGTAGCATCATGAAAAACTCCGCGAGCATGACCGCTCATTCTGTTGCCCATGGCAATTCCGCTAACCAATCGAACAATAACGAAAGCAAGTACAGCAACTACTAATAACAAGGTAATCAGAGCGAGTAGTTTAGGTGCTCCTGGTGAAATCGAAGCGTCTGGAAACAAGTCAAGCAACCATTGCCAAAGCTTCTCCAGCCAAGCCTTTATGGGGTTTATGCTATTGCTCTTATTGGGTAACTGGTTGCTGTATTCACTCTGCTGTAATATTTGTCTAAGCTTTTCCTTATCCTCTTGAATATTCGCCATATTCACCATCCCCAAGCTTCGATCCCTCATCAGTTTCGTATTGGGCTTGAGGTGAAGCCGTATTACCATAACCAAGCTTCAACATCTGTTCCAAATCTGTCCCTTCCGTACGAACCAGCAGATCTAGATAAGTGACTCCATAAGCAATAAGTTCAATCGGCAGGATAAGCATTGTGATTAAAGCACTGATCAATTGCACAAGCAGGGGCAGTTCAATCAGCGCCGCCAATATGTATATTTGCGTATTGAGAACCATGAAAATGACCGTCATCACTAAGTAAATGGTAAAGACCCGCCAGAAATTACCCTTGGTCAGCTTCCAACTACGTTTAAAGGGATTTCGATCATGATTTAAGAAAATAGCTGCAAGATAAAAGCCAAGACGTATCAGAAAATAACCAAGTACGATTAAAATTCCACTAACAAAGAGTGCATAGAGAATAATTGCTAAAGCAATAAGAATGATTGAAGAGCCAAAAGCATTAACATTAAACTCAAATATTCCAACACCAATGATTGAAGTCACAGTAGTAAAGATCAGTACGGCAATGACCAAAACAATAATCAATGCCACATAAATTCCCGTCATCATTAGTCCAAACAATAATGAATTACCTACTGCAGGCCCATAATGAATAAAGGAATTCTTCAGCATTTGCTTAAAACGGATACTCTGACCCCTTGAAGTTGCGCGTACTAAATGAAGCTGTGAAGAGATTACAGGTGGAGCGAACAAAAGCAGAAGAATCGGAAAGATTACAAGTACTACCAATACAAAATACCCTGTTGCTTCATTACTAAAGTCGCTAGACGTGCTATTCTCCAGAAGAGCAGAATCTATCGAACCAAATCCATTCGAAGATTGAGCGGAGAATTTATAAACAAAATATTGGAGCAAGAAATACGCCGGTCCCAAGAATAGTAATGTACTCGTAAAGACTATGAGAAAATGCTTGCGGTAGATCTGAAAGCTTCGATCTAAAATGGCGCCAACCCCCATGGGTTTCGCAAATGGTTCCATATGGTTTAGTTCCAGCCCCTCTCCCCTTCTGACAATCCAATTGTATATATTTAACTATACATCTGGCAAAAACACCACATTTTTCACAACTCACCCATCGCTCTTGCCATATCGCAATATCGTATTATTATAGCAGTATTCTTTTATATACGTCTGATTACATAGGTTTTACAATGAATTTGAGTCAGAATGAATAGCATGTTAATTATAC
>JAIMBU010000551.1 GCA_023511325.1 Gorillibacterium sp. | reverse complement strand
TTCTTATAATAGATACACCGGACAATTGTCCGGTAAATAATATTTACTCTACGGACAATTGTCCGTTGTGTCAAATACTTTTTCATTTCTATTCTTACTCATTCTATATCGCAGAATCACTTGTAGAGAGGGGCAGACGGATGAAAGGCCTAAACGCCGATTCGGCTGGTAAATCGAGAGCGAGCGTGAAGGTACAAACAGATGAAAGAAACGGTGATAAATACCGTGACCGCATCTTGAACGCCGCCCGCATGCTATTTCACGAGCATGGTTTTGATCAAGTCAGCATGTATCAGATCGCCAAGACAGCAGAGATCGGTCAAGGCTCTCTCTATCGGCGGTATGCAGACAAAGGTGAGATCTGCTCGGACTTGCTACGCAACAATAGCGAGCGGATCTTGGAGGAATTAGAGGAAGATGTGCGCGGCCGAAAAAGCGACACGTCTGCCCTTGAGCTTTTACGCAACATCATTAGAAAAACCGTCGACTTTATTGATGAACGTGCGGATCTGCTGCTCATGATTAAATCTGAATTTATGGGTAAGCGTCAACTTACCCAGTATGAGCATCCCTTTTTTCAACGCTTGAATGCAATCATGACAGACCTACTGACACAGGCAGTAGTAGCGGGAGAGGTTCGTGATGTTGAACCTCATTTTGCAGCTAGTGCGCTTATCTCGGTGCTCAGTCCCGACTTGTATTTGTATCAGCAGAAATTTCACGGCGCTACCAAGGAAGATATGCTGCAGGGTATCACCCGTATCTTCGTCAGCGGCTTGCAGGAGCCGGCAATTAAAGCTAGCCAAGGATAAACCTGTGAGCGGCGTCCTTGGATATTGCCGGTGCGGGGTAGCAGAACACCTTTGAGCAAATTATTATACACCCTGAGAAAGTCTGAAAAGCAGGATGCCGATTTCCCAGGGCACCCTGCTTCTTTATGATCGCTTTACGGAACGATGCGGTCGATCAATCCGAAACAGGTGTGCATCGGGGTTGCTTCCATGCTCGATCAGGTCGGCAATAATCTGTGCACCAATCATGCTGTAAACTGTTCCATTGCCACCGTAACCCATCAGGAAGTGGCAGCGGGGAAAGCCCTTCTGCGGACCGATCAGCGGTAACCCATCATGTGTGCGTCCAAAGGTGGCCGCCCAGCCATATTCCGCGCGAAGCTGGGGAATATGGGGAAATAGCTTCTGCACTTCCTGAAGCAGGCGGATGATTTTATGCGGCAGCTTGCTGTCTCGCTCTGCTTCGATGTTGGTCCCCTCATCCAATCCACCTGCAACGATGCGATTGTCCGTTGTCTTCCGCAGATACAAATATGGTCTTGCTGTCTCCCAGATCAAACATCGCTCCAGCCAGCCTGAGAAATCATCGAGCGGCTGCGTGGCGATTACATAGGTGCTCTCCAAAACAGTGTTCGGGTTTACCTTGATCTCCTGAGTTTCATAGCCAGTGGCAAATACAACATAGCTTGCTTTAATGGTTCGCTCATCCTGCGTGTAAACCATAATATGATCGCTTGTCGCATGGTGCCGCCGGATGGCTGTCTCTTGATAGACACGTAGCCCTTTGACGGCAGCGGATTGCACGATCGCCCAAGTCAGACGCAACGGATTGACTTCGGCATCACCTCCGGAAAGAATGGCGGCAGGCTTTCGAAACGAAAATGTGCTAGCGATGTCGTCACTTTCCAAGAAACGAACATCAAACCCGTGCCGCTTTAACTGTGCATAATCCTCTCGCAACTGTGGGACATCCTCTTCACAGCTAGCAAAGTACAGGCTCTTCCTAGGAATAAACTGCGGATCGATTGCAAGATCTCGGCATATGCTGCCAAGCTGAATCACCGCTTCCTGGCACAGCTTATAAAACCGTAAACCTGCTTGTTCCCCAAACGAATGCATGCATGAGGTGAGTGATTTGTCACTTGCGTATTGAATCAAGCCGGTGCTGGCACTTGAGCTACCGCTTGCGATATGTCTTTTTTCGACGAGAACAACATCCCTTCCCCTTGTCGTTAATTCGTGAGCAACCAATGCCCCCCCCATTCCGCCGCCAATAACAAGCACGTCACAAGAAATATTCTCATCCAAGCTAGAATAGAGCGGTGGGTTTGGCAATGTATCGATCCAGTTTGATTCCTCAGTCCATAACTTCACGCACAAATCCCTCCAGATCCTTAGGCCAAAAAGACTACTCCGCTATTTTTTCCTCACGGTCACAAACCATTCATACATACTCATTTTCTTTGGTGGGAATAGTAAACAAGGATTAGTGGTTCCTGCCAGCTCTTGGAGGTCATCACTTACCGGAAAGGAGGATCTATCATGCAACCTTTAACAGCTAAAGAAGTGGAGTACATTGTTGATTCAATGTCCAATGAGGAGTTAATGCTCAAGCAATGCGCAGCGACTGCATCCATCTCAGCGAATGCCGCCATTACCAATCTGTGTGTTAGTCAAAGCAAAACGCATGAACAGCATTTGCAAAGCTTAATGAACCTTTTGACGCAACACCAATCACTCGCCCCGCAACAACCTGGTACCACTCAACAACACTAAGGAGTACGAAAGGAGGATTTCTACCGTGAACCAACAACAGAATGCACAGCAGCAAAAAGACACCCTACTTCCTGAAAAGGATTGGTTATACACCGTCTTGTGCGATCTCAAGCGCACCGCCCGCGAATATACGACAGCGGTAACGGAAAGTAACTGCGAAACTGTGCGGCAAGAATTCACCAAGCTACTAAACAGCACGCTAACCCTTCAAGGTCAGCTCTACCAACTGATGAAACAACAAAACATGTATAATACATCATCGCCTGCGCTCAGCCAGGAGATTCAAACACAGGTTCAGCAGTATAAGCAATCGGGTCAAGAGGCTGTACAGTTCGCCCAGCAAAAAACGATGCAGCCAATGGGCAACCAGGCAAACTCCGGTGCGGTAGCTTCATCGACATTTATGTAGTAGATTGCAGCTTGTGTTGTACAAATGATGTATATAAAAAAGAGGCTGCTAACAAAGCAGCCTCTTTGAATTGCTTATTGAATGCTTACAAGATGTTTAGTCCGTACTACACATGAGTTGCTCTCATGGTGATTTCATTTTATTGAAAATAATAACATTTAAGTCTATGAATCACCATTTTATAGGTATATTATAGGAATTATTCCTTTATATATACATAAGTTGTTTAGAAATTAGGAAGGAACTGTTTTCTATGAAAAACGAAAAGAAGTGGATTAGAATCTTTCTTATTTTCATCATTTGTATAGGCATAGGATTAATGATTTAATTGGTTAAAAAACACCAAATAA